>NZ_DBPF01000009.1:0-5487 GCF_002299355.1 Catenibacterium sp. UBA627 | reverse complement strand
ATTTGAAGATATCCTTTATCTTACTACCAATAGGTTTATAATTAAGCAATTTCTTGATTTCTTCCTTGTCTAAGTATTCTTCAATATAACCACAATTCTCACAAATATAGAAAGTCTTCTTTGCGGTATTTCCCTCTTTGAATATAGCGAAAACTTGCGAAGGCTTATTAATATGATTCGTTATTTGAGAAATATTACCACCACCATTTTCATGGAGCTGATCTTTAATAATAATAATTTTATCGTGATTACATTTTGGACAGATTCCAGTCTTTTTCATAGTGAGTTCTCCTTATACCGTTACAATAGTTGTATATTCTTTATAATGTTTTAATACATCAGGATCAATCTCATTATCAGTAATGACTGCATCAAAATTAAAGAGATCATAGAAGATATAAAAGTCAGAACGATTAAACTTAGTGGAATCTACAAGTAAATATCTATTCTTCGCATTATCTAAAGGTATTCCTTGTGATTCTCCTTCTTCTAATGAATAAGTTGTAATACCACTATTAAAGATACCATTGCACCCAATAAAGGCTTTTGTATATCTTAATTTACTTAATACCATATTTGTGATTGGACCTACAAAGGTATTTGTATTACTACGATATTCTCCACCTGTTAACATTACATCAGTAGGAGTATGACCACTCAAGATATTAAATACTGCAAGAGAATTCGTAACCACTCTAATATTACGTCCACATAACTGCTCAGCTAATAACTGAATAGTAGTACCAGGACCTAAGAATATAGTTTCTCCTTCTTGAATAAGACTTGCTGCTTTATGCGCAATTCTTGTTTTTTCTTCTATCTGTACAGAAGACTTCTCTAAATGAGAACGTTCATGATCCATACTAAAAGATAAACTCTGTGCACCACCATGCACTCTTAATAACTTACCAGATTTCTCTAATTCATCTAAATCTCTTCTTGCAGTCATATCAGAGACTTCTAATTGTTCCATGATTTCATTGATTGATATGATTCCTTTTTGATTGACCATCTGCGTAATTCTTACAAGACGTTCTTTCTTTAACATGTTTTCACTCTCCTTGTCAGTGTCAGTATATCATTCAAGATTTTCCTAATCAACACAAATCAAACAAAAACGAACATTTATAAATTAATTACGTATATATTTTAACATGATTGTTTGTAATTGTTTAATTAAATGTTTTATAATGTTTATTTTTGTTGACAAATGGTGTGAATGCGATTACAATGTGCTTGTAAACGAAAGAGGCCGATTCGTTAATTAGAAAAAAGGAGATTGACACAATGACTAAAGATGAATTAAGTATGGTAGGCTTTGAAATCGTAGCTTACTCAGGAGATGCAAGAAGTACTTTATTAGAATTATTAAAAGAAATGCGTGCAGGTAATTTTGATAATGTAGAAGAAAAGTTAAAGGATGCAGATGCAAACATTAATTTAGCACATCAGTCTCAGACAACTATTCTTCAGCAGGAAGCACGTGGTGAGGATATGGAAATGGGATTTATCTTCATTCATGGTCAGGATCATTTAATGACAACAATATTATTAAGAGATGTTATTGAGGACTTTATTACTTTATATAGAGAGAGGGGAACAAAATAATGTTAGACGCTGTCATTAAGAAAATCGAAAAGGGTAAACCATTTTTCGATAAAATTGCTCAAAATATTTATTTAGGTGCTGTACGTGATGGCTTCTTAACAGCAATGCCAGCCATCTTATTCTCAAGTGTATTTATCTTAGCTGCTTCAATTCCAGAAATCTTTGGAATTAAGTTACCAGCAGATGTCTCAACATGGTTATGGAAAGTCTATAACTATTCAATGGGTATTGTTGGTTTACTAGTATCAGCAACAACTGCAAAGTGCTTAGCTGAAAGCATGAATCGTCGTTTACCAGAAGGTAAAGTAATCAACACAACTTCAGTTATGCTTGCAAGTATTTGTGGTTTCTTTATGTTAGCAGTCAGTGATGTAAAGCTTGGTATCTCTACTACTTATTTAGGTACTAAAGGTTTACTTGCTTCATTCATCGCTGCATTCATCACAGTTAAGATGTATAAGTTCTGTGTTGAAAAAGATGTCACTATTCATATGCCAAAAGAAGTGCCAGGTACAATCTCTCAGATGTTCAGAGATGTGTTCCCATTCTCTTTCTCAGTATTGGTATGTGTTATTATTGATTTAATTGTTCGTAATTTATTTGGTTATACTTTTGCAGAAGCAATCATCACATTATTACAGCCATTATTCACAGCTGCAGATGGTTATTTAGGAATCTGTATTATCTGGGGTGCAATGGCAATGTTCTGGTTCGTTGGTGTACATGGTCCAAGTATTGTTGAACCAGCTATCGCTGCAATCATCTACGCAAACGTAGATGCAAACTTAGTATTATTTAAAGCAGGACATCAGGCTGCAAATGTATTAACAGTAGGTTTAGGTAACTTCGTAGGTACAATGGGTGGTACAGGTGCTACTCTAGTTGTTCCATTCTTATTTATGTTATTTGCTAGATCTAAACAGTTAAAAGCTGTTGGTAAAACAACTTTCATTCCAGTATGTTTCGCAGTTAATGAACCATTATTATTTGCGACTCCAATCGTATTAAACCCATATTTCTTTGTTCCATTCTTACTTGCACCAATGGTGAACGTATCATTATTCAAGTTCTTCGTTGATGTATTAAAGATGAACTCATTCATTTATGTATTACCTTGGGCTACTCCTGCTCCAATTGGTTTGATTTTAGGTACAGGTATTAGTTTCTTAGCTGTATTACTTGCTGTATTATTAATCGTAGTAGATGGTATTATTTACTTACCATTCGTTAAAGCATATGATGCTTCATTATTAGAAGAAGAAAAACAGAAAGAAGCTTTAGAAGCATTAGAAGAACAGGTTAAAGAAGAAGAAACTGAAACAAATGAACCTCTTCAATTAGATAAGAAAATCAATGTATTAGTATTATGTGTAGGTGCTGGTACAAGTGCTATGTTTGCGAATGCTGTTAAAGAAGGGGCTAAAGAAACTGGTTTACCAGTAGATGCCACTGCAAGTGCTTATGGTAATCACTATGATATCTTAAAGAACTATGATGTTGTTGTCTTATCTCCACAGGTACAGGCTCATTTAGAAGAAGTAAAACAGGATGCGAAAGAAGGTACTAAAGTCATTGCAACTAAGGGTGCTCAATATATTCAGTTAACTCGTGATCCTAAGGGTGCTGTTGAATTTATCGTTGAACAGGAAAAGGAAGGTTAAGTACATGAAATTCTCTGATGATTTTATCTTTGGTGGCGCTACAGCTGCTTATCAGTGTGAAGGTAGTACATTAGAATATGGTAAAGGTAAAGTGTCTTGGGACGACTTTCTTGCAAAGCAGGGTCGCTTCAAGGCAGATCCTGCCAGTGATTTCTACCACCAGTATGGACAAGACTTAAAACTATGTAAAATGTTTGGTATTAATGGAATTCGTATCTCAATTTCATGGGCACGTATCTTCCCTGATGGTACAGGAAAAATCAATCAGGAAGGTATTGATTTCTATCATAGAGTATTTCAGGAATGTCATAAGAATAATGTAGAACCATTTATCACTTTACATCACTTTGATACACCGGATACTTTATATCAGAAGGGTGATTTCTTAAATAGAGAAACAGTGGATGCATTTGTAGACTATGCAAAATTCTGTTTTGAAGAATATAAGGATGAAGTTAAATATTGGTTTACTTTCAATGAAATCTGGGCAGTAGCTACAAACACTTATATTGAAGGAACATTCCCTAATGGTGAAAAATATAATATGACAAAAGCATTCCAGATCATGCATAATATGATGCTTGCTCATGCGAAAGCTGTTGTTGCTTATAAAGAAGCAGGATATAAAGGACAGATTGGCTGCGTACAGTCATTAGAATATAAGTATCCTTATGATGAAAATAGTTTAGATGATATCCAGGCTGCAAAGAACGAAGATGTATTACAGAACCAGTTCTTATTAGATGCAACATTCAAAGGATATTACTCTACTGAAACAATGGAAATTGTAGATCGTTTAGTGGCAATCAATAATGGTCAACTAGATTTAAGAGATGAAGACTTTGAAGTCATGAAGAAAGCAGCAATCTTAATTGACTATATGGGTATGAACTATTACCAGTCACGTTTCATTCAGTACTATGATGGTGAGAATGATATCCATCATAATGGAACTGGTGAAAAGGGTACTTCACGTTTCTGTTTAAAGAATGTAGGACGTAGAATGGAAAAAGAAGGTATTCCTAGAACTGACTGGGACTGGTTAATTCATCCAGAAAGTATGTTTGATATGTTAGTGCGTATTCGTCAGCAGTATCCAAACTACAAGTGTATCTATATTACAGAAAATGGTATGGGTTATAAAGACGAATTTGTAGATGGTGTCATTGATGATGCTCCAAGAATTGATTACATCAAGAAACATCTACAGTATGCACTTAAAGCAGTTGAAGCAGGTGTAAATGTAAAAGGCTATTTTGTATGGTCTCTCATGGATATGTTCTCATGGACTAATGGTTATAATAAACGTTATGGTTTATTCTATGTAGACTATGAAACACAGAAACGTTATCCAAAAGCAAGTGCTTATTGGTATAAGAGAGTATCAGAAACGAAAGAGGTGTAGTTATGAATTCTTATAAAGGAGTTATATTTGATTTTAATGGAACATTGTTCTTTGACAACCCAAAGCATGTATTAGCCTGGGGAAAGATTTCCGAGGAAATAAGACATCATGGAATCAGCGAAGAAGAGCTACATGAACATTTCAATGGTGTTCCTAATAATAAGATCATAGAATACTTATTTAATGATCAGTGTACAGAAGAACAGAAACAGAAATATTCTTTACTTAAAGAACAATACTATCGTGAGTTCTGTAAGGAAGATAAAGAAACATTCCATTTAGTTGCTGGAGCAACAGAATTCTTTGATAAACTTAAAAACAACAACATTCCATTTACTATCGCAAGTGCATCCATTAAACCAAATATTGATTTCTTTGTAGAATCATTCCATCTTGATCATTGGATCAATCCTGATGATATTGTATATGATGATGGAACTTATGAGAATAAAATCATGATGTTCAAGAAAGCAGCACATATTTTAGGACTAGAAGTAAGTGATTGCTTAATCATCGAAGACTCCCTAAGTGGTATTGAAAATGCCTATAAAGCAGGATGTAGAAATATAATCGTAATCGATTCTGCAAATAAAAAAGATGAATATCAGAAGTTACCTGGCGTAACAAAAGTGATTGATACTTTTAAAGAGATTTAAGAAAGAGCCATCCACCAGGGATGGCTTTTATTATGGAGGATAAAACATGAAGGCAAGTGTAGTAAGAGAAGAATTTAAATCAAATAAACATAATCAATTATTAGAAGACTTATATGAAGATAGTAGCTTAGTCAATTATCAGAAAGATAGATATGCC
>NZ_DBPF01000041.1:698-4476 GCF_002299355.1 Catenibacterium sp. UBA627 | reverse complement strand
TTTACTTGTCATGACCACCAGTTTGTTCAGACAATCGCTAATAGAATTATCGAATTTACTGCAGAAGGTACAATTGACCGTCTTTCTACATTCGATGAATATTTAGAATACAAGGACACACTTGAAGCATAAGAGAGGATTAACCGCTCTTTTTTCTTCTTAAGGCTAGGTTCTTATACGATGAGGATGTTAATACCTGTATCATCCTATAAGGCTTAGAATAGCTAAAAATCATTTTCTAAATCTGAAACTCACTTATAAACAGATTCTAAAAGTATTATCATATTACATATAGAAAATAGGAGGATAACTTAATGGGTAAACTATTATTAACTGGTGTTGATGGAAACTTAGGTCAATTAGCTGCCGACGTATTACTTACATTAGAACCAGTGGAAAACTTAATCTTTTGTGGTTATAATGAAGAATCACTCAAGAAATATGCTGAAAAGGGTGTAGAAACACACGTAACTAACTTTAATAATCCTGATGGATTAGTTGAAGCATTTAAAGGGGCTGATGCTCTTGCATTAATTTCTATGCCATTTGTTGGTGTTAAAAGACAGAATGCGCATAAGAATGCTGTAGATGCAGCTAAAGCAGCAGGTGTTAAACAGATCATCTATACTTCTTTAGTCAATGCTGATGATGAAACAAACCCATCAGTAGAAAAGAAAGACCATATCTATACTGAAAAATATATCCAGGAAGCAGGTCTGGACTATCAGTTCATGAGAAACTCTCAATATGCTGAAGCAATGGTTACTAACTACTTTACTTATGCTCATATGAATGCACCACTTACTAATTCACAAGGTGATGGTCTAATGGCTTATATTTCTCGTAAAGATTGTGCTAAAGCATTAGCTTATGCATTACATAGATCAAATGAATTCCACCATAAGGTATGGAATATTAACGGCTTAGAACTAATGACTATTTCAACATTCTGTGCTATTGGTGATGTAAGTACAGGAAACCATGTACCATTTGTAAATGTCACTGATGAAGAAAACTATCAGATCTGGGATGCAATGGGTGTCCCTAGAACTACTGATGGCATATTCCTAAAGGATTCAGAAGCACCATTCTCTTCAGATGGTATGGTTACATTTGCACAGGCTATTAGAGAAGGTAAAATGGATATTCATACTAAAGACTTCACTGAACTAACAGGAGATACACCTATCTCAGTCAGATATATGTTTGATCATAATGAAGAATTCCAAATCGGTGAAAGACATTCTCAAGACAAATAAACTACACACTAGAGCGGATTAAACCGCTCTTTTTTGCTTCTCAAGGCTAGGGAGCATGTACACTGATTTTTAGTGTGTAGGATAAAGAAGATTGAATTGATAGTAAAATATAGGTATAATAAAGTTAGAATATTACTATAGAGGAGGTGCTTTTTATGAATATTCGTCCATCTGCAGCAATTAGACAAAATTATAATGAAATTGCTGATCTTTGTAGGGATAGTCAAGAACCCGTTTATCTTACGAGAAACGGAGAAGGTGACTTAGTTGTTATGGATATTGAAACATTTAGTCGTAGAGAAAAAATGTTAGATTTGCGTGAGCAGCTTCTTTCTGTAGAAGAAGAGAGAATAGCTGGTAGCAAAGAGTATACACTTGATGAATTAGATGAAATTCTTGATGAAATAATTCAGGGGTATAGAAAATGACATATGATAAATATATAGTTTTTATGTCCGAACAAGCAGTAAAAATGTTGAAATTAAATATAGCTTTTATTGCTGAAGCGAATGTTGAAGCAGCTGCTAAACAAAAGAAGGCAATCATGGAGGGCATACGTTCATTAGAGTATATGCCAAAGCGTTATCCCTTTTTTAATGAAGAATACATATTGCCAAATAAGTATAGGAAAATGGTTATAAATAAGTATTGCTTTGTTTTGTATCAAATTCAAGATGACGTTGTACATATTGATTATATTTTTGATTGTAGAAAAGATTTTAAATGGCTAAATAGATAGAGATTATAAGCATGAGAGATACTAGAGCGAATTAATCGCTCTTTTTTATTTCCTAAGGCTAGGTTCTTATACGATGAGGATGTCGCTATCTGTATCATCTTATAAGGTTTAGACGAGCATATTAGTATCTTTCTTAGTTGATTGTTGCTATACTTCGCTTAGGAGGATCAACAATGAAGTTAATCAAGATATGTATTACATTCATACTTTCCATTGCTTTTAATTCTAACTTTCATACAGTTCATTATACGATGACATCACATAAACTCTCTCATCCTATAAGACTTGCACTTATCACAGATCTTCATTCCTGCAAGTATGGAAATACGCTTATAGATGCTATAAAGAAAGAACAACCAGATATACTATTACTAGGAGGAGATATCTTTGATGATCAAATTTCTGATAAGAATACAGTACACTTCTTAGAAGGTATTACTACTAAGTATCCTACATATTATGTTACAGGTAATCATGAATACTGGAGTGGTAGGGTAGATGAAATGAAGAACATATTAAAGTCTTTCCATGTAGAGGTATTGGAAGGGAATACAAAACAAATACGTCTACATAACCAAATTATTAATATAAGTGGTATAGACGATCAATGCTCTCATAACTATAAGAAACAATTAAACCAACTACATACCAATAACAACTATTTCTCTTTACTATTAGCCCATAGACCTTCCTATATCAAAGATTATTTAAAGTATGATTATGATCTTATACTATCAGGACATGCTCATGGAGGACAATGGCGTATACCTTATATCCTAAATGGATTATTTGCGCCAGATGAGGGTTTATTTCCACGTTTTGCAGGTGGGATATACCAATTCCCTCATACTACTTTTATAGTCAGCAGAGGGCTAGCTAAAGAGTCTACAAGGGTACCTAGAATCTTCAATAGACCTGAACTTGTTATAGTAGATATCAAAACTTCTCTTGCTAATCATTCATCCTGATAATAGAATACTCATAAAGGAGGCTCTTATGGATATTAATAATGCTTATGTAAGAGATGCTATTTTGTATTGTACAATTCAGCAATATTTCAATTGTAATGATAAGAGAACATGTTAATTCATAGCACAATTAGTCCATTTCAATTATGTATATCTGAAAAGGATTTCTATAATACCTATTTAAGAGTCAAGGAAAGTTTCAAAACTCTTCAAGCAGATATTGTATTAGTTAAAAAGGGGGATGGCATATATTCTAAGTTATTAGCTATGATCCCAACAGCACCACCATATTTATTTCTTAAAGGCAATGTACATTTATTGAATGAAAAGTCTGTCAGTGTAGTAGGGAGTAGAAATGCTTCTATGGAAGCAATGGAAAAAACAGAAAAGCTTGTTAAAGCATTAGTCAAAAGAAATATAGTAGTCAATGCAGGCCTTGCAAAAGGAATAGATACAATAACCCATAAAACAGCATTAAAAAACAATGGAAGAACTATAGCTGTCATAGGAACACCTATTAACCAGTACTATCCTAAAGAAAACAAAAACCTTCAACTCACAATTGAAAAACATGGACTTGTTGTCTCACAATTTCCACCTTGTAATAAAGTATACAAATGGAATTTTCCTCTCAGAAATGCGACTATGAGTGGTATTTCTATCGCTACTATTATCATGGAAGCAGGAGAAAGAAGTGGGGCATTAAGACAAGCAGATCACTGTATAAAGCAAGGGAGAGACATCTTGATACCTTACTCATTACTACAATCTTCTCTCTTATGGCCTAGAAAGTATATACAAAATGGAGCACA
>NZ_DBPF01000041.1:0-609 GCF_002299355.1 Catenibacterium sp. UBA627 | reverse complement strand
CCTCTTGCACATCCTCCCTGTATTAGTACATATTATTGGTAAATGGGGTATGTATTTGTGGATGTATACTTGAAGAAGTCAGAGTGATCTGTCTTCTTCTTTTTTATACCAAAAAAGCCTCTAATTAAAGCTGCCTTTTAAAGGTCACCATTAGAAGCCTCTTTCTTATTAGAAAACCTTTCAACAAAGCTACTTTTTAAAAGCCACCTTATCTTCCAGCTCTCTTTATAAGTATTATACATGCTTATGGTATAGTTACAAGTAAACTATTCGATTTTTTAGATGTCTAAAGTGAAAAGTTAAATTCCACTTTAGATCTGTCAAAGTTGCGTTTAGTCTTTCAGATCTAAAGAGATTTTATCATCATTCTTACCTATTTATTGAAATGCGTATATAGAGGTAGGGGGACTTATTTAAGGTATTTTAAAAGGAGTCAGAAAATCTGACTCCTTTAAGAACTTCTTACCCTTTATATACTTCCTGATCAACCATATTTTCCTTCTTAGCTACAATAACTGAAGTAGAAGCATCACCAACTACATTAAGTGAAGTAACTAACATTTCAATAGGTCTATTGATTGAAAGAATTAATGAGTATGCAAGTAATGC
>NZ_DBPF01000017.1:5933-7013 GCF_002299355.1 Catenibacterium sp. UBA627 | reverse complement strand
ATCTAAATATTTCTGTAATTTCTCTAATTCACTTGCATCCTGTTTGTAGCCTTCACCAATCAAACTATCAATCAAATCAGTTAATTCTTCATTACATGATAATAACCATCTTCTAAATGTAATACCGTTTGTTTTGTTGTTGAAATGTGTTGGGTAAAGTTCATAGAAGTCATGTAATTCAGTATTCTTTAAAATATCTGTATGAATAGAAGCCACACCATTGATAGAGAAACCAAAGTGGATATCCATATGTGCCATATGAACGAGCTTATTATTATCAATAATTGCGACTTTTTCATTTGTAGATCTTTCTTTCGCAACAGCATCTAATGCTTCAATAATAGGTACTAATTGAGGCACGATTTCTTCTAGATAAGACAATGGCCATTTTTCAAGTGCTTCTGCAAGAATAGTATGGTTTGTATAAGCACATGTTTTAGATGTAATATCAATAGCCTGCTTCATTGTAAGTCCTTCTTTCATAAGAAGACGAATCAATTCAGGAATAACCATTGATGGATGTGTATCATTAATCTGGATACATACATGCTTATCTAAATCAGTTAAGCTGATTCCTTTACTCTTGATATCTTCAAGAATCATCTGTGCCCCATTAGATACCATGAAATACTGCTGATAAATACGTAATTTACGACCTGCTTCATCACTATCATCTGGATAGAGGAATAAAGTTAAGTTACGTACAATGTTTGATTTATCAAATGAGATACCATCATGTACCATTGATTCATCAACAGATGCAATATCAAATAAGTGTAATTTATTCTTATTTCCTTTATAGCCTAATACATCTAAATCATATAATTGAGACTTTAAAGAAAAGTCCTTAAATTCTACAGTATAATGTTTGTTTGTAGGAATGAGCCAAGAATGATCATTAATCCAAGGGTTTGGTGTTTCGCACTGTTTGTTGTATTCAAATACCTGTTTGAATAAACCTAAATGATAATTAAGACCAACACCATCACCAGGTAGGTCTAAAGTTGCGATTGAATCTAAGAAACAAGCAGCTAATCGACCTAGCCCACCATTACCGAGTGAAGGTTCAGCTTCTATTTC
>NZ_DBPF01000017.1:5393-5796 GCF_002299355.1 Catenibacterium sp. UBA627 | reverse complement strand
CCTTCAATTGTCTTTTTATCATCAAGCAAGTCTTTTACAACACTTAATAATGCGATATAAGCTTGTTCATTAGAACAATCCTTTATTGAAAGATTAAATAACTCCTGAACTCTTGTATTAATTAACGTCTTAACATCCATTCTTAAAATCTCCTTTAAATACGGTTTGTTTTTACTGTAATATCACGCATTCGTTCCTTTAATGAATCACTAAAAGCATTCTTATCTAAACGCCACATCCAGTTATTACCTAAAGTATTAGGTTTATTCATACGTGCCGTATTATCAAGTTTCAAGTAATCCTGCATTGGTACAATGCACTTATCACTTACACTTGCCATAATACAATCAATACTCATATCCACTAATACAGCGTCATCATCACCATCATAGTGTAGATAGTC
>NZ_DBPF01000017.1:5062-5272 GCF_002299355.1 Catenibacterium sp. UBA627 | reverse complement strand
AGGTAGGTAGTTGCTTGTACCAGAAGAATCACGTGAATCAAATGCGAATTCAAATACCTTCATACCTGGATAACCACAATCAGCGACCATCTGTTTAACTGTATCAGTCAAATAACCTAAGTCTTCTGCAATTACATTGAGTTTTCCTAAAGACTCTTCAACTGTCTTAAATAAGTCATATCCAGGGCCTTTTTCCCAATGTCCATTTCT
>NZ_DBPF01000017.1:3815-4910 GCF_002299355.1 Catenibacterium sp. UBA627 | reverse complement strand
CCCCAAAGCTGACCATCAGCAGAGAAACCATCAGGTGGTACACCTGCAACTGCAGTAGGTTTTACTTCAGGATCCAACTGGAATAATTCTGGCTGTCCCCATACATCAGATGAATCATATGCGACATAGATAGGAATATCACCAATGATTTCTACCCCTTTACTATTCGCATAATCCTTTAATGCATACCATTGTTTCCATACATAGTACTGTAAGAACTTATGGTAATTAATGTCATCACTTAGTTCATTACGTTTTTCGGTAAGGGACGCATCATTTCTTAAACGTAATTCCAAAGGCCAGTTTTCCCAACCCTGATTATCATAAGATGCTTTTATTGCCATAAATAATGCATAATCCTCTAGCCACCATGCATTGTCCTTACAGTAAGCTTTAAAATCTTCATTATCAGTAATATGTGAATTCTCATACGCTTTCTTTAATAATGCATATCTATTTTCATAGAGATAAGAATAATCAACATAATCACTATTTATATCTGCCTCTGGTAGATCTTCTTCCTTTAAATAACCACATTTCACAAACTCATCTAAAGAAATAAAATATGGGTTACCTGCAAAAGTAGAGAATGACTGATAAGGTGAATCACCATAACCAGTAATACCTAAAGGGAGAATCTGCCAATATGTTTGTTTAGCTTCTACGAGATCATCTACAAACTTATAAGCAGCTTCATCAAAACAACCAATACCATACTTACTAGGTAAAGATGATACGGATAATAACACACCACTTTTTCTCATAAACTATCCTCCATAAATAGTCCAAAATGATCAGAAACTACATCTTCATGTGTACCATCAAATATGACATGATGGCTTTTTACATGTTCTTTTTTATTACACCAGATATAATCAATACGCATACCATCCACTGCTTCACCCCATCCGTCTATTTTACCCTGAGCAGTAAAACGACCTTGGACATCATCCGCCTCGTCACGTGTATCAAACCATCCATCTTCTTTAATAGTCTCATAACTTTGGTTTGGAATACTATCAGGTGCATTGAAATCTCCTGCTAAGTAAACAGGGACTTCTTTATTCGCCACAACATTGAGCTTATGCCATTGGT
>NZ_DBPF01000017.1:0-3730 GCF_002299355.1 Catenibacterium sp. UBA627 | reverse complement strand
GTGTTCTCTTTTACTATTTCTACTCCAAGAGAATTACGTTTCTTCCAGAACGTATAATCATTGGTTTGCGTCAATAAAGTATTTACACTATTCACAATTGGATACTTAGAGAAGATGGCTACACCTTCATCAAACTTGTCATAACCTACTTTAACTGGAATATAGTTCCAATTGTATTGATCACCAAGTAATCGACTTAATCCAAGTGCATAATTATCTTCTTTAATAATGTCTCTACCGACATAAGATCTGTCGGTAGAAACACTTTTTGCATTCATACTTTGATTGACTTCTTGTAAACAAATGACATCAACATCATGATTCAGAATAAAATTCGCAATTGTCTGGAGCTTATTCTTTTCATCACATTCACTGAGTGAATGTGTGTTAAGTGTCATGAACTTCATATTTATTTACCTAAGGCATCATTGATATCTGACTTAAGAACATCGGCTTTAGGTCCATAAACTGCCTGAACACCGTTATCCTTCTTAAGGAGACCCTTTGCGCCTTCCTTCTTCCAAGCATCAACATCAGCAACTTTATTGACATCATTAACTGTAACTCTTAAACGAGTCATACATGCATCAACTAACTGAATATTATCTCTACCACCAAGTAAGTTGATGATTGCTTCAACCTGAGCACTACCTTCATGTGCTGTAGAAGCTTCATCACTTTCCATATCATCATAGTTACCAAGTCTACCCGGTGTCGCAAAGTTAAACTTCTTGATCATGAAGTTTGCAACGAAATAACCAACTACTGCGAATACTACACATGCAATAATGAAATTAATAACATCACCAAGTAATCCTGCTTGAACTGCCATAGGAACACGAGTTAAGAATTCGATATTACCAAATGAATGAACTCTTAAATGAACAATATCAGCTGCTGCGAAAGCTAAACCTTGAAGTACTGCATAAACACCATATAGTGGAACTGCTGCGAACATAAACATGAATTCTAGAGGTTCTGTAACACCTGTTAAGAAAGTTGCAATGAATGTAGAAATAAACATTGATTTATATTTAGGCTGTTTATCTTTATCGACATTCTTATACATTGCATAAGCGAAACCAGCTAATAGACCAGTTGCACCGATCATCTGACCTACTTTGAAACGAGCAGGTGTAACTGTTGTTAATAAGTGAGTGTAAGCTGTCATGTTTCCAGCTTTCTTTAAGTTAATTAAATCTGTAACCCAAGCTAACCATAATGGATCCTGACCGAATACTTTTGTACCCTTCTGTAAACCAGTCATGATAGTATATGTACCACCAAAAGAAGTGTAGTTAACTGGAATAGTTAACATATGATGTAAACCAAATGGTAATAATAGACGTTCTAACATACCATATAAGAATGGGGCAATGATTGGTGCTGTTTTACTTGAGTTTGCAAGCCAAACACCAAAGCTATTAATACCACCCTGAACAAATGGCCATACAATTGACATTACAATTGCGATAACAACTGAATGAACAATAACCATTAATGGAACGAAACGTTTACCATTGAAGAATGATAAGCAATCAGGTAATTTACGGAAGTTATAGTATTTGTTGTAAACAATACCACCAACGAAACCAGCAATAATACCTACAAAGACACCCATATTAAGTGCTGCAGATCCTAGAACTGTTGTGAAATAGTTGGCAACTGGAATCTTTGCACCAAATAATGTATGTGTATAAATAACTTTACTGCTATTAACCATATCGGCTGTAACACCAAAGATTGTACCTGTGATGTTATTGATTAAGATAAATGCGATAACGGCTGCGAATGCACCTCCGGCACGATCCTTAGCCCAGTTACCACCAATGGCAGCTGCGAATAAGATATGTAGGTTGTTGATTACTGCCCAACCAATCTGTTCCATTACAGAACCAACAGTCATAACAAATGCAACATCTGCACCAAACATCTGGAATACTTTACCTAATGAAATCATTAAACCAGCAGCAGGCATTACTGCGATAACTGTCATTAAGGCTTTACCTAACTTCTGTAAGAAGTCGAAGTTAATTCCTTTTTTCTTCTTCTTTTCAGGTGCTGCTTTAGGAGCTGCTACATCTTCAAGAACAAGCATCTCATCTTTCACATTATGAGCACCTTTCTTTAAGACAATCTTCTTACCTTTAAGATCATCTTCTTTAGTAAATACGAATGGAGTCATTGTATTCACACCTTTAGATTTAAAGAACTCTAAATCTCCTTCAAACAATAAATCTCCTTTTTCAACTGTCTGACCTTCTTTTACATGCCAAGTAAAACCTTCACCCTGATACTGAACTGTATCTAATCCAAAGTGGATTAAGATTTCAATACCATCATCTGTCACAAGACCAACTGCATGTTTAGTAGGTGCAACCATTTTTACTACACAGTTGTCTGGTGCATATACTTTTCCATCTTCTGGAATGATAGCACATCCGTCTCCCATCATCTTTTCTGAAAATACAGAATCTGGGACATCAGTGATTGGTACTACTTTACCCTTGAGGGGCATACATAAAACTTTTCCCTTACTCATATTCTTTCCTCCTTCTAATAAGGTTATGTCTTACTCCCTTTTTCTTACAAATCCTATTTTAATGATTGTAAACACTTACACAATAGGAATTATGCAACAAAACAGGGTATTTACGCATATATTATGCAAATATTTGCGCAACTATAGCGCAACACAATAATAATGAGTATAATAAAAGTGAGGTGATTTAAATGAGTATCACAATTAAAGACATTGCGAAAAAAGCAGGTGTATCTCCATCTACTGTATCTCGTACAATTAATAATCATTATTCAATTAGTGAAGAAACGAAAGAAAAAGTACGTAAAGTAATGGATGAACTCGGTTATGTATATGATAAATCACATATTAAGAAACATGATGTTGGTGTCGTCTTTCCACGTTTTATGGTAGATGTCTATGAGAATCCATTCTATCTAGAAATAGTAAAAGGTATTAGTTATATGTGTAATAAAGAGCGTTATAGTCTTCATATTATTACTGGTGCCGATACGAGAGAAATGAAGACAAGTATGGAAATTGCGGATTGTGAAGGATATATCTTCCTAAATACAAAAATTGAATCTTCTGTGACAGACTATTTAAGAGAACGTATGATTCCTTATATTATGATTGGTAAACCACCAATGAATTCCATTACATCAGTCAGTGTAGATACAGATAATATCCAGGCAGGCTATGAGGCAGTGAAATACTTATTTAAAAAAGGACATCAAAAGATTGGTTATATTGGTGAGAAAAAAGATGCACAGTATTCTATAGATCGACGTCTTGGTTATATACAAGCTTTATCCGAAGCAGGCTATGAAGTGAAAGAAGACTATATTAAGAATCTTTCTTCAAGCTATTCCTATAACCCCAATGAAATACTTGAATTATTAAGAAGTGATGAATGTCCTAGTGCCTTTGTGGTATGTGATGATATTTATGCAGTCATTATGGTTAGACTAATTACTGAAGTAGGAAAGAAAGTACCTGATGATATTTCTATTGTGAGTTTTAATAATTCTATCTTTGCACGTTTTTCAGAACCACCACTGACTTCTATTGATGTAAGCCCAAATCAGTTAGGCATGGAAGCAGTTGTCCAGCTTATTAAACATATAGAAACACCTACCATGTTTGCGACACGCTCAATTGTGCCATTCACAATACGTAAAAGACAAAGTGTAAAGGAAATGAATAAAG
>NZ_DBPF01000091.1:0-11731 GCF_002299355.1 Catenibacterium sp. UBA627 | reverse complement strand
AATAATGATTGGTATTCAGTATACGGAGAAGACAAAGGTCTTTGCGATATGTAAACAATGAGGAGAAAATTCTCCTCATTGTTTTTTTCATGTTTTATAATAAAAATAGGAGAGTGATAATATGAGCAAAATGATTGGTGCACCAACAAGATATAGACAAGGTAAAGATGAATTAAAATGTCTTGGTGATGATTTAAAGGACTATAAAAGAATTGTCGTTATTACAAGTGAAAACCTTAAAGAAATGTTTATACCTCAGATAGAGGAAAGCTTACATGAACAGGAAATGACTGTTGTACTATTTCAAAATGAATGTAGTATGAGTGAGATTGAAAGAATACAACATATTGTAGAAGAAACAAATAGTGAAGTGATTGTCGGTGTCGGTGGAGGAAAGGTATTAGATACCACTAAAGCATGTGGTTATTATGCGAAAAAGCCTATTGTCGTTATACCTACTGCAGCGAGTACAGATGCCCCATGTTCTTCTTTATCAGTAATTTATCATGATGATCATACGTTTGATCATTATTTATATTTACCTAAGAGTCCAGATCAAGTGATTGTGGATACACAGGTCATTGCGAATGCCCCAGTAAGATTACTGAGAGCGGGTATTGGTGATGCATTTAGTACTTATTTTGAAGCCAAGGCTTGTTATGTGAGTCATAGTGAGAATTGTCTTCATAGTCAGGTGACAAGAAGTGCTTTAGCAATATCTAAAGCTTGTTTTGATATTGTCTATTCTTATGGATTGCAGGCTGTAGAAGATTGTAAGCAGCATAAAGTCACAGAAGCACTAGAAAATGTGATAGAAGCTAATATTTATTTAAGTGGTATTGGTTTTGAGTCTGGTGGAGAAGCTGTAGGTCATGGCCTGCATAATGCATTCACTCTTATTCCTGAAACAAAGAGTAAGATGCATGGTGAAAAAGTGGCTTTTTGCACACTTGTACAATTGGTATTGGAGAATACTCCTAAGGATACATTAAAGAGCTATTATGAGTTCTTAGAAGCATTAGAGTTACCTACTACACTCTCTGATTTAGGAATGAAAGAAATAGATGAAGAAGCATTAATGCATGTATGCTTAGAAGCAGTTAAAGAAGGATCTACGACATTAAATATGTCTTTTGAAGTGACTTCAAAGAATTTATTAAAAGCTATTATCAAAGCAGATCAATATGGACAGAAATGGAAAACCTCTGGAAAATAATCCAGAGGCTTTTCTATTAGAAATACAATTTTGCGATAATCGCAATAAGAACGATAATGATAACTACAAGACTATATGCCACTGTCATCGCGCCATAGCCTTGCCAATCTTTTTGAAGTTCTTTTGTCTTTTCTTCTGAAATGACGCGTTTCTTTTTACTCATAATCATCATCCTTTCTTTCAAGTTTTATATCTATTTATATTATATACTCTTGTTAATTAATATATATATCGCACTTTTTTCAAAAAAATAATTAATATAAAAAGCTATCAAATGATAGCTCTAAAATTCCATTACTTCTAAATCATCAGGAACAAATATATTTCCTGTATAATAGTGTGCACCTTCTGCCTTGTAGAGTTCTTTACGATTGTCTACATGATCATCTTCTGTATGATAGAGTACAAGATTCTTAATATGAAGTTTCTGCGCAAGTTCACAGGCATCTTTCACTGTTGAATGATGTTTTTCATAAGGATGTCTGAAGTCTCTTTCTTCATATAAACAGAATGCTTCATGCAAGAGTACATCTGCATTTTCTGCATAGACTTTCTCTTCTTCACAATAAGGTTCATCACCACAACATGTCAGCTTCTTACCATCATATTCCATCATGAAGCCAAACTGCTTAGCTTTAGTAGAATGGATATCAAAGAAAGTGACTGGATGTCCCATAATTTCTTTAGTTTCTTGATCCTTCACTTCTACTAAGTGAAGTCTTTTTCCAATTAATGCACTCTGTTTTGGTACAAGAAGTGTGTCAGCCATATCTTTCAAAATATGAATGACTTCATCATGACCATAGATATAAGCATCACCTTCATATTTACCTGCATTCATAAACTGTGTAATCATACGCATCATCCAGACCATACCTAATAGATGGTCAATATGCTTATGAGTCAAGAAGATATGCTTCATATCCTTCCAGTCATATCCTGCATTTTTTAGCTGAGTTAGGATTTGGTTTCCTCCTCCTGCATCAACCATAAAGTATTGATGGTTGTCTTCTAAGACAAAACATGTGTTATAAATCTTAGTGACTAAGGCATTCCCCGTACCTAGCATTGTTAGTTTCATGTTCTTCCTCCCAATAATTTACTCTTATAACATATCAAATATGAAATAAGACCAGATATTCCGCCTATCATAATACCACCTAGAATATCTGTTGGGTAGTGCACCATGAAATAATTACGACTTAGTCCCATTAATGCGACAAAGATAAAAACTAACCAGCTGTATTTCTTATTACATGTTAAGAATATACACATCATAACAGCCATAGTGGCTGTAGTATGTCCTGAAGGAAATGAGAATTCTTTATAATGTAAGCTTCCTACATACTTCCACCAGTTATAGTATTCGTCCACACCGGATAAATAAGGACGATGACGTCCTATAGCATTCTTTAAAAAGAGACTTGTAAAGATAGCGCCTATTGCAAGACTAATGAGGATACATATACCGAGTTTTCTTGTCTTTTTAAAATAAATGAGTACTAGGGATAAAGCGATAAAGAAGATGCCTTTATCACCAAAATAAGAGATAAAGCGAAAGAATGGTGTGAGTGCACCGTTTGTACTTTCGGCTAGATGATGAAGGAAATGAAGGAGTGTATAGTCATATAATTGTCCTAATTCTCTCATTTTCTCATCAAGTCCTTATCATCAATTGCGCTAATAACACGACATGGATTGCCTCCCGCAATCACAAATGGTGGGATGTCATCCTTTACAACTGATCCTGGTTCAATAATAGATTCTCTATTGATCTTTACACCTGGATAAATTACTGTATTGGATCCAATGCATACTCCTTCATAAATACGTACTGGGAGTGTACTTTCTAATCCTTTTGCACGATCCTGGCAACTGATTGGTGTAACTGATGTGAGTATTGTGACATTATATCCAATAGTCACATTATCGCTAATAGACACTATTCCACTATCATCAATAAAGAGATTATCTTTAGAATAGAAGTTCTTCCCTAAAGAAATATTATAACCATATGTACAATGAAAAGGTTGTTCAATAAAAGCTTCATTACATTCATTTAATAGTTTATCTAGTATAAGATTGATATCATCTCTTTTTAGCGGTGAAAGATTGTTTAACTCATGACAGAGACTCTTACAATAAAGACGATCATTATAGAGTTCTTTTGAAAATGGCTGATAGAGTTCACCAGAGATCATATCGCTTTTTGTATCCCTCATTCGTTATTCCTCCTATAGTAATATTGAATCTGTTTGTATAATGCGCCACAATCATATGTCGCAAAGACCTGAGGATCAATCACACCTACATCTTTATGTGTCAATGTCTCTATCTCTTCTTTCTTATAACCCATTTGTGGTGCTAATAATACAACATCATAATAGAGACACTTCTTTTCCACAGTATGAACTGCTGCCCCTTCTATAATCAATGGGAGGTTGTTTTTTAAAATATAGTTCTGCATCTTTTCCTTAAAGAATCCTGATGTCATTCCCCCACTACAGCATAATATCACCTTCATTGGTTTGACTTTTTCTTCTATGAGTTTATTGATCATACATCGATAAAGTTCTAAGGCAATAGGAAATGTAGTCAATGGAAAATGAAGATAAAAGATCTGCTTATCATCGCTGATGATTTCTTCTTCTATCATGCCTATATCATGGAAGTGAATAGATGCTGTGCGTGATTGATAAGTAATGTGATATTCATTGTCATTGAATACTGTTTGAAAACGAGAATCATCTTTTAACTGGAAATAGAGATATCGCTTATAGACTTCTAGATTTTCTTTTTGATAGAATGTATCAATCATGTTTGTATTCCTCTAGAAGCGTTTTAAATGTATCAATATCTTCTTTGATGATATCAATAGAACTCTGCCAGAATGATTCATCTGTGAGATTTATATCAAGTGTTTTCGCAATATCTTCTAAATCCATCTTACCTGTGACCGAAAGGAATGTTTCATAATCCTCTGGGAAGTGTTCAGTATCTTTTTGATAACGTGCATAAAGTCCTTTCGCAAGTAATGAACCAAAGGCGTATGGGTAGTTATAGAATGAATAGTCTGAATCATAATAATGAGGTTTCCATGTCCACATATATGGATGGAGATAATTATGATCTAATCCATCACCATACGCTTCTATCTGTGCTTGAAGCATGATTTTCTTTGTTTCTTCCGCACTCACTGGTCCTTGTTTTCTTGCTTCAAAGAAGCGGCTTTCAAATAAGAAACGAGAATAAATATCACAGATCACCTGAGTTGCATTACTTAATGTATTCTCTAATATCACAATCTTTTGAGTAGGTGTTGCTGATTTTAATGCACCTTTTCCCACTATTGTTTCACAGAAGTTAGAGGCTGTTTCTCCAATCGGCATTGGATAATGAGTATTCAATATTGTTTGATCACCTAAACATCTTCCATGGAAACCATGACCAAATTCATGGGCTACAGTAATCACATCAGAAAAATGATTTCCATAGTTGAATAAGAAACGACTTTGTTTCAAACTTCTAATATTTTCACAGAATGCACCACCGACTTTATTTTCTCTTGGATAGACATCAGCCCAATGATTCTTAATTGCATGAGTCGCAAAATCACCTAAATGTTTTGAGAATGTGTAGAACTGATCCACGACAAATTGAGAACCTTTCTCAAATGGATAGTCTTCATCATCTTCAACAACAGGCGCATAAAGTTCAAACCAAGGTAAGCCGTTCTGATAGCCTAGATAGTCTGCCTTGATTTTAAGGTATTCTCTTATTTCTGGCATATTCTTTTTCATAACTGAAAGTAATGTATTAAGAGTCTCCATCTTTAATCGTGATTTGATACATGATTCTTCTAATGGTGATTCATAACCTCTCAGTTTACTTGTATAGAGTACTTCACCCTTGATTCCACTTAAACATGTCGCAATCGTTTCTTCATATGGTTTATAGGCATCTAGTTCTGCGAAATAAGCTTTCATTCTTGTCTGCTTATCGGGACTATGAGCCATGTTCAGTACTTCAGTAAGTGGATAATCATATCCATCTATATTCACTTTAATAGAAGATACAACCGCATCCTTATGCTTCATCCAGGCATAAGAACCTGTATTTTTCATATGGGCTATGATTGATTCCTGTTTTTCATCTAATACATACTTCTGTTTATTTTTAATTTCATGAAGAATATAAGCATGTTCCTTGATAAAAGGATCCTGACAACTATCTAAATCAAATTCCGCAATATAGGCATTATTCTTAATATCTTCCCCTACCATTGAGGCAGTTATATTATTTAATTGATCAAGATAACGTGCTGCTTCCGCATCATCTGTATGAGCTGATAAAGAAAGCTGTATAAAAAAATGAAGCCTTTCTACTCTCTTTTCAATTTCTATTTTTGTCTCTATTATTTTATGTAATGCCGCTTCTGTTTTCTCGCTTCTATAAGTGGAATAGTTCTTATTTAAATCCTTAAGAGTGTTTAAATCTTCTTGAAATTTTTTGTCTTGAAATGACGTATATAGGGCATCAAGATTCCATTCGTTCATTATTAATCATCTCCTAATTGTATTATACCTTATCTCCCTCATTTGTGTTAAACTTATCATGGGTGATAAAAAAATGATAAAAGAATTACAGAAAAGATTAAAAGAACAAAATATCAAGTTCTATTATGTGCCTACTGATGATGATCATCAGAGTGAAATTGTAGGCGAACATGACCAATTTAGAAAGTATCTAAGCGGCTTTACGGGTTCTGCTGGAGTCCTAGTTGTAGGACAGGAAGAAGCATGGTTATGGACTGATGGACGTTATTTCATTCAGGCCGAAAAAGAACTCTATCCTGGTATTAAACTCATGAAGATGGGTAATGCAGATGTTCCTAGTGTGAAGGATTTCCTCATTGATCATCTTGATGATGGTGATGTACTTGGCTTCAATGGTAAAGTAACAACTGCTTCATTTATCATTGATTTAGATGAAGGTAGAGAAACTGATTTTGAATTAAAAGACATCGATATGACTGATGTATGGACAAATCGTCCAGAACGTTCTCATGAACCTGCTTATATCTATGATGTGAAGTATCATGGACAAAGCACAGCACAAAAACTTGATTGGATTCGTGGTTATATGGAGGAAAATGAATGTAATGCGCATATCATTACATCATTAGATGATATTGCATGGACATTCAATATTAGAGGCAAGGATATTCCTCATTCTCCAATGGCTATGGCATTTAGTATTATCACTTTAGATAACGCTTATTTATATCTTCAGGATGGTACTTATGATGAAACAATGATTGAAGCTTATAAGAATGATGGTGTTGAAATCCGTTCTTATGATGATATCTATCTAGATACAAAGAGATTAAGTGGTCAGGTACTTGTAGACTTAAGTGCCATCAACTATGCCATCTATTCATTTATTGACTGTGAAATCATGGAAGGGTCTAACCCATCACAATACTTCAAGAGTATTAAGTCAGATGTAGAAATTGAAAATACAAAGCATGCACATTTAAAAGATGGTGTAGCAATGACTAAGTTCATGTATTGGTTAAAGACTTCTATGCCTGATGATGCGACTGAATGTTCTATTACTGATAAGTTATTAAGCTTTAGAGAAGCACAGGAATTATTTACCGATATTTCATTTAATACAATTACTGCTTATAAAGAAAATGCGGCATTAATGCACTATCATCCTTCTCATGAACATGATGTTCATGTTAAAAAAGAAGGTATGCTTCTTATTGACTCAGGTGGACAGTATTTAGATGGTACAACTGATATTACACGTACATTCATCTTAGGTGAAATCAGCGAGACTGAAAGAAAATACTTCACATATGTATTAAAGGCTATGTTGAAGATGCAGGAAGCTGTTTTCTTATATGGTGCAAATGGTATCTGGATTGATGGTCTTGTAAGACATGAGTTATGGAAGCAGCATATTGATTTCCAGTGTGGTACAGGTCATGGTGTCGGTCATTTCTTAAATGTCCATGAAGGGCCAAATGATATTAGACCACGTTTACGTGATCCACGAAAGCCTTCTGCAATTCAGGAAGCAGGTATGATTACAACGGATGAACCTGGTGTCTATATCGAAGGCCAGTTTGGTATCCGTTTAGAAAATGAATTATTATGTGTTGAAGATATCAAGAATGAGTATGGCCAGTGGATGAAGTTTGTACCTCTTACTTTATGTCCTATTGACTTAGATGGTCTTGATGTTTCTTTACTAACGACTGATGAAAGAGAAGCATTGAATAAGTATCATGAATTCGTAAGAGAATCATTAAAGCCATACTTAACTGATGAAGAAAATGAATGGTTAAAGACTTATACAAGAGGTATTTAATATGAAGTACTATGATCTACCAAAAACTGATTTAAAAGTATCTGAAATCGCCTTGGGCTGCATGCGTATTGCAGATAAGAGTATTGAGGAAGTAGAAGAACTTGTGAAGACTGCATTAGATTGTGGTATTAACTTTTTTGATCATGCTGATATTTATGGTGGAGGAAAGTCAGAAGAGTTATTTGGACAAGTTCTTGAAAAACATCCTGAATATCGTGAAAAGATGATTATTCAGACAAAGTGTGCCATTGTACCTGGGAAACGTTATGACTTTTCTAAAGAGTATATTATAAATGCGGTCAATGGGTCATTAAAAAGACTCCATACTGATCATGTAGAAATTCTTTTATTACATAGACCTGACGCATTATGCGACCCTCAAGAAGTGGCAGAAGCATTTGATGAACTGTATGTTAGTGGTAAGGTCAAATACTTTGGAGTATCTAATCATACACCAGGACAGATTGCCTTATTACAGAAGTATACTAAACATCCTATTATCATTAATCAGTTACAGCTTTCTATTGTGCATTCTGTGATGATTGATAGTGGTATGAACATGAATATGAAGGAAGACTTTGCGATTGATAAAGATGGCGGTGTACTTGACTATTGTCGTTTAAATGATATTACAATCCAGGCTTGGAGTATTGTGCAGGCATCCTGGGCTGAAGGGACTTTCTTAAATCATCCTGATTATAAGAAATTAAATAACGTTCTTGATGATCTAGCAAAGAAATATAATGTTACTCCTGCCACAATTGCGACTGCATGGATTTTAAGACATCCCGCCCATATTCAAGCTATTACTGGTACGACTTCTCCTAAACATTTAATTGAAACAGCAGAAGCTGCGAATATCGAATTAACACGTCAGGAATGGTATGATCTTTATCTAGCAAGTGATAAACCTTTACCATAAGGGGGTAAATCTATGAAAGTACTTATGATTAATGGAAGTTCTCGTAATAATGGCTGTACACGTGCAGCTTTAGATATTATGGCTGAAACATTTAAAGAAGAAGGTATTGAAACAGAAATCATCTTTATTGGCATTCAGCCTATTGCGGATTGTATGAACTGTAAGAAGTGTATAACTGAACATCAATGTATATTTGATGATGTAGTCAATGAAATCACTACAAAAGCAAAAGACTGTGATGGCTTTATCTTTGCCTCACCTGTCTACTATGCTCATCCGAGTGCAAGATTACTTGCGGTATTAGACAGAGCCTTCTACTCAAATAAGAGTGTCTTTGTCTATAAACCAGGAGCTTGTATCTTTAGTGCAAGACGTGCTGGACAGGTGGCAAGCATGGATGTTGTCAACAAACATTTCAGTATTTCTCATATGCCTATTGTATCTGCCAATTATTGGAATGAAGTCTTTGGAAGTGAACCTGAAGATGTATATAAAGATGCAGAAGGTGTTGCAACTATGCAGAACATCGCAAAAAATATGAGCTGGCTTCTTAAGTCTATTGAAGCAGGTAAAAAAGCTGGCCTTGAAAGACCAGAACTTTCTACTGGACATACAAATTTCCATCACTAAGAGAAGAATTTTTCTTCTCTTTTTTATATATTTGTAAGCGCTTGTTATATTGACGATTGTTTATATGAGGACTAGAATACAGTTGTATATGGGGAAAGAAGGCATTTCAATGAGTAACTCTATCATGATGCGATTAATTAAGTGTTTATCAATTATAATGTTAGTGATTGGCTGTGTTCAGCCAACCTCTGTACAGGCTTATTCACCTGTTCTTACAGAAACAGTTCAAAATACAAATAATACAAATAAGAATGCTTCAGTAACAGTTCAAGAGAAAGATCAACCTAAGCAGAATACTTTAGAACTCTTTGTGATTACTGTCTTAGTCACAATTCTTATTCTATTTTTTGTTGGAATAGTTCATAAAGATTTAAAAATATAAAAAAGAGATGTTGAACATCTCTTAGTCAGCAGGGAATATAACCCCTGCTTTTTTTCTCGCTTCAGTAAGTACTTCCATAACATCTAATGTATCCTGTAAAAGTGCAGCCATCTTTTCTTTATCATTTGTTTCAATGATTTTCTTCAATTCCACAAATTCATAATACATACGGTTATGTGGTCCGTTTTCGTTATAAGTCACTTCTTCCTGCTTATTAAAAGCCATCTGGAATTCAGTAATCTGACTTGATGGACTTCTCATGACAATATAACCTTCATCTCCCTGAATAGTAGAAGCTAGCGGTGCCTGGCAATCCTTTGCGGCAACACAAACTGCTTTCATATAACCATAATCCATCACAAGTACACCTGATGTATCAATACCTCTTTCAATATTAGGATAATAATCCACGTTTTCTGGTTTACCAAACAATTCCATAATAAGATTGATGTTATAAACACCTAGATCCATTAAAGAACCACCTGAATGATTTGGATCAAAAGCAGGCGCAATATCTCCTTTTTTAAAACGATCATATCTTGATGAATATTGTGAGAAGTTAAAGTTAATCACACGAATATTGCCTAGTTCCTTTACCTTTTCTTTTAGTAGATAAGTGTTAGGGAAGAATCGATTAGGAATAGCTTCTAAAAGGAATAAATCCTCTTTCTTAGCAATTTCCTTGAGTTCTAAGGCCTCTTTGAGGTTAGTCGTGAATGGTTTTTCACATATCACGTTTTTACCTGCAAGAAGCGCTTTTTTAGACATAATGAAATGTAAGTCGTTTGGTACAGCAACATAGATAGTATCAATATCTTTATTTTCCAACATTTCTTCATAACTTAAATAATAACGTTCAATTGGATACTGAACACAAAGATTCTTTAAGTTTTCTTCATTACGTGCTGAGATACCTAATAGTTCAATACCGTTTAATTCATTAAACATCTTTAAAAAGTCTTTAACGATCATTCCTGATCCTACAATACCAAGTTTCATAATATACCCTCCTACTTTAATCCTTTGATTGCATCTTCTAATATCTTCATCTGTAATAATGTTTGTTCCTTAGTAACAAGCTGTGGCTTATGATTGATGATTGTTTCATACAATGCATCATAGTAGTAACCATAATCACCTTTCACTGTCTCGATCTTCTCTTCATGATAATGACCCTCTTCATCATAGATAAGAGTGCCATAATCATCTGGTGTATCTAAGCCAAAGTCATCATGTTCATAAGGCATATAGAAATGTTTCAAATCCGCTTCCTGACGGTCTTTTTTTGTTTTAGTAAACATTCCCTTCTTACCATATAAAACAAAGCTAGGACGCTCTTTTATACGGAAATATGATGATTTTACTGAGACCTTTAGAGTTCCATAATAAAGATCTAAATCAAAGTAATCATTCATACGTCCTGTACCTAATAATTGGCGTACATCGTAATGTGCATGATCTGGTTTACCAAAATAAGAGATCACCTGATCTAAGGTATGACAAGCATGACCATAGAGATAAGAATCAATTACTGAGAATTCATGAATGCTTTCTGGTACTTCTGGACGATAGTAATCAAAATGCATTTCTAATTCTAATAGGTCCCCAAGTTTTCCAGATTCAATGACCTTTTGAACAGTTAAGAAGTCACTATCAAATCTTCTATTTTGATAACATTGAAGCATGAGTCCTTTAGACTCAGCTAAATCAAATAGTTCTTTTGCCTGTGCATAACTTGCTGCGAATGGCTTTTCTACTACGCAATGTTTTCCTGCTTCTAATACCTTTTTTGCATATTCATAATGAAGACTCGATTTTAAAGTCACTACAATAACCTGAATGTCTTTGTCATAGAGTAATTCATCTAAGTTATCTGTATAGTGAATTTCTTCTATTTTCTTCCAAGTATCAAAGTGAATAGAACGGTTATAGATTGTCTTTACTTTAATTTTATCTTTTCTAGTGAGTATAAATGGCATATGGTAACGATTCGTGCTTTTCCCATTTCCAATAAATCCAATTGTAAGTATCATATATGTTCCTCTCTTCTTCACTGGTAGTGTCAAAAATCTATATNNTCTTCACTACTATTCTTTATTATTTGAAGATCAATTACAAGTATTCACATTAGAATCGTAAAAAAAGTACGTAATACATGTAAATAACTTTTTTAAGAGAGAACTAATAGTTCACAAAAAAA
>NZ_DBPF01000147.1:6737-22673 GCF_002299355.1 Catenibacterium sp. UBA627 | reverse complement strand
AATAAGTGATAAATAATAT
This sequence comes from Catenibacterium sp. UBA627, assembly GCF_002299355.1. Taxonomy (NCBI): domain Bacteria; kingdom Bacillati; phylum Bacillota; class Erysipelotrichia; order Erysipelotrichales; family Coprobacillaceae; genus Catenibacterium; species Catenibacterium sp. UBA627. Next base: position 22,654 of record NZ_DBPF01000147.1, on the reverse strand, counting down.
TATCTCTTTGAGAACTGTGGAGCACGTCTTGCTTTTTTAAGACCGTATTTCTTACGTTCTTTAACTCTTGAATCACGAGTTAATAAGCCAGCAGCCTTTAATGTTGGTCTGTAATCAGAACCAGCTTCAAGTAAAGCTCTTGCGATACCATGACGGATAGCACCAGCCTGACCTGAGATACCTCCACCATTAACATTAACTTTTACATCGAACTTATCCTTTGTACCAGTTAATTCTAATGGCTGGTCAACAATCATTAATAATACGTCTGAAGGAAGGTATTCCTTAGCAGCCTTACCGTTGATTTCGCATTTACCAGTACCTGGTGTTAAGATAACACGAGCTACTGAAGATTTTCTACGACCTGTTCCTCTGTACTGTACGTTTGCCATTTATTCTTCCTCCTACTTTAACTTTAATTCTACTGGTTTCTGAGCAGCATGTGGATGTTCACTACCAGCATAAACAAATAATTTCTTAGCTTGCTGTCTGCCAAGAGTGTTGTGTGGAAGCATACCTTTGATGGCAGTTTCTACGAATCCAGTTGGATTCTGTTCCTGGAACTGTCTAGCAGTTTTAACTTTTAAACCACCTAAGAATCCAGAATGGTGATAGTACTTCACCTTGTCTAACTTCTTACCTGTCATTACTACTTTTTCTGCATTGATGATAACTACATAGTCACCAGTGTCTACATGTGGAGTATAAGTAGGCTTGTTCTTACCTCTTAATACTGTAGCAACCTGAGATGCTAAACGACCTAATGTAAGACCAGTTGCATCTACAACATACCATTTTCTTTCAATTGTGGCTTCTTTAGCCATTGTTGTTTGTCTCATTCTTTTTTCTCCTTTTAAAATAACCTTACCGGGGTCTTTTTAAAATGATTTTATCCAGGGAAACGTATTGTCCGTTGATAAGGGTCGGACTGTTTCCTGAACAAACAAACTCATGCATTCTTGTATCAAGGTATAATATCCCTTGAACAGAACAATCTTATTATAGCAACACACGCACTTTTGTCAATGATTAAAAGAAAAATTCTCTTGAATTTTTCTATTGTTTTCCTTTCTTGAATTCAATGTGATTAAGAACGTGAAGATGATATTCTTCAGCCAACTTTTCTAGATAATGATACATCTCGTAGCTGAGCTGATCTGGTGAATGAGCATCTAATCCTAGAATAATATCATTGCCTATCATTGAGGCAATCTGAAAGAAATAGGCATTGGCATATGGATAGACGTCCTTCCCATTCATCTTCACTTTACCCTTACGTACGCCTCCTGCATTAAGTTCTAGAGGTGTGTGAGTTGCTTTGGCCTTCTTACATATACGTAAGATGACTTCTTTACTGACATCATCTATTTTTCCATATCCCATTAAAAAGAGATCTGGATGTGCTACATAGGAAAAAAGTCCTGTATCCATTGCTTTTTCTAATTCTTCAGCATAATGCAGCAGGTCTTTCTTCTTAAGATTCTTTCTACCATAGTAACAGTCATGAATACTATGCTTATGAAAATGATGTCCTAGAATTAAATAATCGACTTCTCCAGAGTCTAATAGACTCTGATAATAATCTAGATAGTCTTCGAAGTATTCCGCCTCAAATCCCTTATATATCTTTATATAATGGAAATGCTTCTGACAGTAATCAAGTGCATCTAGATAATCTTGTTTTTCATTATAAGGCATACGCATCTTAGGGCCATTTCTTAAGAGTGCACCTATACATGATTTTAATCCCTGTAATGAACGAATAGAAGTCAGTGAATGAAGAAGATGAGAACGGTAATGAGGTAAAGCAATATGACAACTCATTCCTAATTCCTGATAACCTTCATGCAGTGCTGCTTCTACCATTTCATATTCATTACCTAAGGCATGTCCACAGCGATATGTATGGGTATGATAGTTAATAATTTTCTTCATAATAAACTTCCTGTAAATAAAGGCCTTCTGGCTTTGCCTTAAATAAACATTTCTTCTTTCCCTTTGAATTAAGTAGATCTTCTACAAATTCCTTTGTACGCCAGTGGGATCCTACTTGTATAAGTGCACCTGAAATAAGACGTACCATGTAACGACGGAATCCATTCCCAATAAATCGCATTGTTACAATACCGTCTTTTTCTTGTATATCAATTGTTTCTATAACACGGATCGTATCTCCTAGACCATTAAAGACACAAAATGAGGCAAAGTCATGTTCTCCTAAAAAGATTTTTGCACACTCCCTCATAGCTCCTATATCTAATGAACGATTGTGCTGATAGACATAGAGTCTCTCTATTGGATTATAAGGCTTTGTAGAAACAAGATAACGATATTCTTTCTTTTTTGCACTATAGCGTGCATGAAAGGATTCATCAACTATGAATGAATCCTTGATATAGATATCATCAGGGAGGAAATTGTTTAAAGCACGGATCCATTGTTTTTCAGGTATTTCTTTATTGATGTCAAAATGGAATACCTGACCTACAGCATGGACACCTGCATCTGTTCTTCCTGATGAATGAATTATGACTTCTTCATGAGTGATCTTATAAATGGCTTTTTGTATTTCTTCCTGTACTGTCCGTTTATCTGGCTGAATCTGCCAGCCATAGAAGTGTGTGCCATCATAAGTCACAATACATTTTATTCTCATAGTATAAAACTCAAAGCTATAACACTCGAAATAACAACAAGTGAGAAAACAAGAGAAAGTGTATCACTTAAATTCCACTTCACCTGATGGTAACGTGTTCTTGTTGCTTCTGGGTTATAGTTTCTACTTTCCATAGCATTTGCGAGATCATCTGCACGCATAAATGCAGAGATGAATAATGGAATAATTAAAGAGACAATGGCTGATACTTTCTCTTTAAATGTACCTTCCTGGAAATCAACACCTCTAGAGGACTGTGCTTTCATGATTCTTTGTGTTTCTTCTAATAGTGTAGGAATGAAACGTAAAGCGATAGAAATCATCATTGCGATTTCATGAGTTGGAAAACCAACCTTCTTGAGTGGACCAAAGAGTTTTTCTAAACCAAGTGTTAAGTCTAATGGCTTTGTACAGGCTGTTAAAAGAGTTGTCATAGAGATAATCAAGACTAGACGAATCAGAATATAGGCAGTCTGTTTTAAGGCTCCAGAATAGATTTTAACGGGTCCTAGAGTACATACGACAGAACCTGTATTCAAGAATAAAAGATTGAATAGAGCAAGGAATAACATCATAACAATCATTGGTTTCATCGCCTTCATAACATCCTTGAATGAAATCTTAGAAAGAATCAGGCAAAGGATGACATAAGCAGCTAGGATGCCGTAGCCGATAAAGCCTGCATCAAAGAAAACAGCAATTAGGAATAATAAAAGAAGACCTATTTTTAAACGTGGATCTCTTTTATGTATAAAAGAGTTAAGAGGAAGATAACGTCCAATAATCATACTATCCATTGTATTCTCCTCCTATTGCGTTAACTAATTCATCTATATCTTTGATAGATGGGTTAATATGGAAACCTCCCATATTGAGTTCCTGAATGAAATCAGTAATAACAGGTAAATCGATGCTCATTGATTCAAGATAGTCTCTTTCACTAAAGAGTTCATCAACCCCACAATAACGTTCTACTTCACCATGATTCATGACAACAACATGATCGCAATATTTTAACACATGGTTCATATCATGAGAGACCATGATAACTGTCTTACCACTTTCCTGGAATTTCTTGAATAGTTCCAGCATTTCTTTAGCGCCTTGTGGATCTAAGCCCGCTGTTGGTTCATCTAGTACAAGAATATCTGGCTCCATTGCCAGTATACCTGCAATAGCCACTCTTCTTTTTTGCCCACCTGATAATTCAAATGGGGATCTTTCAAGATAACTTTCATCTAAGCCAACAAGATTTAATACCTTATGCGCACGTTCTTTGGCGTCTTCTGCAGACATACCGAAGTTCATTGGCCCGAAGATGATATCTTTTTCGATTGTTTCTTCGAATAACTGATATTCTGGAAACTGGAAGACTAATCCTGCTTTTTTTCTTAGTGGTTTTAGAACTTCAGGTTTTTCTCCAGCACGAATCACAAATTCATCAATATCTACTTCACCATTTGATGGAAGAAGTAAGGCATTGATATGCTGAATCAATGTTGATTTACCACTTCCTGTATGACCAATCAGAGCTGTAAAAGAACCCTGAGGAATTTTTAGAGAAACATCTTTTAATGCGATATATGAAAATGGAGTATTTTCTCCATATATATAATTTACTTTTTTAAATTCAATTGACATAATTCTTTCACCAGCTTTTCTTTGTTTATGATAGGTTTGATTGGATAGCCTGAATCATGAAGTTTTTTAGAAATCTTATATGCAAAAGGTACGTCAAGACCAATACGTTCTAACTCTTCTTTTTGAGTTAATACTTTCTCAGGTGTACCTTCATCAATGATATGACCATTATCTAATAATATGACATGATCAGAAAGAGCTGCTTCTTCAATATCATGCGTGATAGAGAGAATTGTCATGTTCTGAGTTTTGTTGAGTTCATGAACAAGGTTATTGATTTCAATCTTACCACGAGGATCAAGCATACTTGTTGCTTCATCTAAAATAATAATAGATGGATGCATTGCAAGTATTCCTGCAATTGCAACACGCTGCTTCTGTCCTCCTGAAAGTTTAGTAGGTTCATGATCAAGGAATTCAGTCATGTTGACTTTTTTGGCATAAGTCTGGATGATATCTTCCATATCTTCTGTAGGAACACATAGGTTCTCTAATCCAAAAGCGATATCATCTCTGACTGTTGAACCAATAAACTGGTTATCAGGATTTTGGAAAACAATACCTACTTTTTCTCTTACATCATAAAGATGTTCTTCATCTAAATGCATTCCATCAACTGTGATGTCTCCTGTTTTAGGTTCGAGTAACCCAATAATTAATTTTGCAATCGTACTTTTACCAGAACCATTATGACCTAATACAACTGTATAGCTGCCTTTAGGTACAGAAAAAGAAATATGATCTATCGTTTTGGCACCTTCTTCGTACTCAAAACTCAAATTATTTATGTCTACAGCATTAGCCATGGTTAGCCTCCTAATTATTAAAACACGTGTTCTAAGTGTATCATTTTATTTTTGTTTCATCAATATATTCATATTCTGAATACTGATCATCTATTTCCCCGGCAATGCTCAATTTATAGTTAAGATTCTCTTTATAGTTGAGTGAGAAATAGCAGCTATAGAGAATATCTAAAATACAGGTAATAGATTCAGTGGATGCAAAATCTCCAATCTTTGTATTCAGCATTTCTCTTGATGAAATTCTCAAACTGACATCGGATAATTTAACAAGTGTACTTTTAGAGATACTTGTAATCGCAATGATCGGTGTATGTTTACTCTTTAGTTTTTTCGCAAGATGTAGTATATGAGTTGTTTCTCCAGAATAAGAGATAATAATAGCACAATGGTCAGGACCGCTCATAGAAGCCTGCATCAGGTCATTTCCTGAGATCATAACAGTGTCTACTCGTTTCTGGATAGAATACATCTTTTGAGCAAATGATTGGGCAAGATGCTGTTTATTAGGGCGTGTATAAATATCTATAAACTTAGCGTCTCTTAAGAGTTTTAATGCGTTCATGAGATCATCATGTTTCATTAAATGTTTTGTATCTTCTATTGTTTCTTCGTGTAATTTAAAAATACTATTAGATATAACAGAAATGTCGTCACTGATGAGAAATGGGATAGACGCATCAATATCCTGAGAAGCATACATATATTCTAATTCTTCTAAGAATGCTTTTTTAAAATGATTCCAGCCTGCATAACCCATTTTCTTCGCAATACGTACTAATAGTGAAGGACTCGTGAAAGTGGCTTCAGCAATTTCTTTAGTGGTCATATTTTTTATATCCATACCCCTATTTAGAATAAACTGAATAATGAGCGCTTCAGAGTCACTGAAGTGTGTTTGTTCAATTTGATGAATGATCATATTATTTCACCTCTATCGCTCATTATAGAGAAAAGAGGTCTAAAACGCAAAGAAAACAGCTTTTAGGCTGTTTTCTTTAAGTCTTCTATCTTTTGTTTAAATTCTTTCAGTCGTCTTTGTTCTTCTTGATAGTTGGAATAAAGATGATCGACTTCATCCATATAATATTGATTTTTCTCTTTTGAGAAGTAATGTCCTATGCTGTTTTTAGCACGTTCAGTTAGTTCTTTTTTTATTGCTACTAGATTTTCCATATGACCCATTAATTGATTCTTCTTTTTATCATATGTTTTCTCTAGATTTTCCACATTTATAAGTATATCGTTATTTTTATCAATATCTTTTAAGTGTTCTTGATCATTAAAATAACGATTAAATGAATCTTTTGCTCTACTAATAGCCATCTTATAAAGCTCATCTTTATCATCACATTTCAACTGAGTGGATAATACATGCAGAGATATATTATAGTGATCGGAGGTGGGAGTTTGATTTTCTGAAGGTTTTGGACGCTTTTTGCTGACTTGTCGAGGATCAGTGGATTTTGTATAAGAAGCTTGCTGAAGGCTTTTTATGTTTGATTTCATACTATTGACTCTCCCCCTTTCCGATTACAGTTGTATAATAATCAAGAATTTATACGAATACAACACTATTTTTTCATTTGTGAATAACGTACACAAATGAATTCCCTTACAATGTGAAATTGTGTGAATGAAATTTAGGTATAAAAAAATACCAGTATTCATCTGGTATTATTTCTTAAGTTCAGCTAATTTTTTCTTTAAATTTAAAATTCTGTTATTTTCTTCTTCATAATCAGCCAACATCTGATTAACAGCTTTCTTTGCATATTCAGCAGCATCTTCAGTAAATGTCTTATTTAATTCATCAGTTGCTGTAACTTCGATTTCCTTCTTCAATGCATTGAGGTTTTCTACATGACCATCTAATTGAGCTTTCTTTTTTTCAATAATTTTTTCGATTTCTTCTGCATTACAAACTACATCTTGTTCATGATTTTCTGGAAAAACTGGTGCATCTTTAAAGTAACGATCATAAGATTCTTTTGCTTTTTCAATAATTTCGTTAGTATTCATATTTATTTCCTCCATTATTTCTTGATTTCATTGATTTTCTTTTCTAAATCATCAATTCTTTTTCTTTCTTCTTCATAATCCTTTAACATCTGATTTACAGTTGTCTTAGTATATTCTTCTTTATCTTTAGGGAATGTGTTATTAAGAACCATTGCAGATTCATCTTCAAGTTCTTTCTTAAGTTTACTTAAGTTATTGACATGTCCTTCAAGCTGATTCACTTTTTTATTGATAATTTCTTTCATCTTTTCTTTATCAAAAACTACATTCTGTCCAGGGTTTTCTGGTAATTTCGGTGCATCCTTGAAATAACGATCATATGAATCCTTTGCCTGATCTAAAATCTTTTTAACATCTATATTCATAATTGCTTCCTCCTCTTTTCTTTACGAGTTTATCATAGTCTTGCGAGGAATTTTAAACAATGATTTAAAGAGTACTTTAAATCCAGTTAACAAAGAAAAGCACTTACATTTTTTGAATTTGTGAATATCATTTACAAAATAGAGGAAAATAAAAAACCCCTATGATTTCATAGGGGTTTAGTGATTAGAATAATCCGATGATTGCCATTGGGGCATTGTCACCTTTACGGTTATAAGTTTTGAAAACTCTAGTATAACCACCGTTCTTACCTTTGAACTTAGGTGCAACATCATCAAATAGAACCTGTACAGCAGTCTTTCCAGTTGCTGGATCTACTACATTCTGAAGAATAGCAGCAGCCTGTCTTCTTGCATGAAGATCTCCTCTAATACCAAGAGTGATTAATTTATCAACTACTTTACGAACTTCTTTAGCACGAGTAGCAGTTGTTTCAATCTTACCATGCATGATTACATCAGTAGCTAAGTTACGTAACATAGCTTTTCTATGACTAGATACACGGCCTAATTTTCTATTGTTTGCCATTAGTGTACTCCTTCCACAAACTTAGTCCATTGGTTTAAAACCAAGACCTAATTCATTTAATTTTTCTTTAACTTCTTTTAAAGACTTCTTACCAAGGTTACGAACCTTAATCATATCGTCTTCAGTCTTTGAAGCTAATTCTTGAACAGTCTGAATTCCTGCTCTCTTTAAGCAGTTGTATGAACGTACAGAAAGGTCAAGTTCTTCAATAGTCATATCAAGAACCTTGTTACCTGTGTCTTGCTGTACTTCACTCATAACGTCCATATTCATTGCCTGATCAGTTAATTCAACGAACATATTTAAATGTTCAACTAATACTTTTGCAGCAATTGCAAGAACTTCATGAGGTTTGATTGAACCATCAGTTGTAATCTCCATAGTTAACTGATCATATTTTGCTGACTGACCAACACGAGTTGGTTCAACTAAATATGCCACATTTACAACAGGAGAGAAGATAGAATCAGTTGGAATTACGCCAATAGTATTAACGTATTTCTTGTTCTGATCTGCACTCATGTAACCTCTATCTCTATGTGCATACATTTCCATATAGAAATGCTGACCTTCAGCAACATGAGCAATTACTAAATCATTAGAAATCATCTTAACTTCAGAAGGACATTGAATATCTGCACCAGTTACTGTAGCTGGACCAGTTACATCAATAACCATTGTTACATCTTCATCTGAATCTAATTCAAATACTAATTTCTTAATATTCAAGATAATGGCTGTAACGTCTTCTAAGACACCATCAACTGCTGAGAATTCATGAATAGCGCCATTGATTTTTACTGCAAATACTGCAGCACCTGGCATAGATGATAATAATACTCTTCTTAAAGAGTTACCTAAAGTTGTACCAAAACCTCTTTCTAAAGGTTCGATGATAAACTTACCATAATTTTCATCTTCATTGTATGTATCAACAGTGAAATTTGCTTTTTCAAACTTTTGCATTGTTTCCCTCCTCTTTGAGATATTTGTTTTATATAAAAGTAATATATATCAAATTATCCACGAGGACGTTTTGGTGGACGACATCCGTTATGTGGGATTGGAGTAACGTCAGTGATTGCAGTTACTTCTAAACCAGCAGCTGAAAGAGCTCTAACAGCAGCTTCACGTCCTGGACCAGGACCTTTTACACATACTTCAACAGATTTCATACCATGATCCATAGATGCCTTTGCAGCAGCTTCAGCAGCCATCTGAGCAGCATATGGAGTAGATTTTCTTGAACCTTTGAATCCAAGAGCACCAGCGCTTGACCAGCTAATAACGTTACCGTGTTCATCAGCAACTGTTACGATTGTATTGTTGAATGTTGAATGAACATGAGCAATACCTTTTGCTATATTCTTCTTTACACGTTTTTTACCACGTACAACTTGTTTTGCCATTTGTTCTGCCTCCTACTACTTCTTCTTTCCAGCAATTGGAGTAGCTTTACCTTTACGCGTTCTAGCGTTAGTTTTAGTTCTCTGTCCACGTACTGGAAGTCCTTTACGATGGCGAAGCCCTCTGTAGCAACCAATTTCCATTAATCTCTTAATGTTTAACTGAGTTTCTCTACGAAGGTCACCTTCAGTTTTAATATGTTCAACTTCTTTACGAATTTTTGTTTCTTCTTCTTCTGTAAGATCCTTTACTCTAACATCTTCAGAAACGCCAGCAGCTGCTAAGATTTTCTTAGCTGTTGTTGGACCAATACCATAGATATAAGTTAAAGAAACTACCACACGCTTATCGCGTGGGATATCAATACCAGCTATACGAGCCATTGTCTATTGTTCCTCCTAAAAATAATTAACCTTGTCTCTGTTTATGCTTTGGGTTTTCACAGATTACCATTACTCTACCCTTACGCTTGATAACTCTGCACTTATCGCAGATTGGTTTTACAGATGGTCTTACTTTCATCTTGTGTCTGCCTCCTTTGGGAAGATCTATTTGTGTCTAAATGTGATTCGCCCACGTGTTAAATCATATGGAGAAATTTCTACTGTTACTTTGTCCCCTGGTAAAATGCGAATGTAATTCATACGGATTTTACCAGAAACGTGAGCTAAAATAACTACTCCATTATCCAGCTGGACTTTAAACATTGCGTTTGGTAATGTTTCTACGACCGTAGCCTGGACTTCAATTACGTCATCTTTCTTCTTTGCCAAAATCGATCAACTCCTTATGTACCTTTGTCATGATTTCATAGCCATCATCGGTGATAGCTACAGTATGTTCATAATGCGCAGCTAATGAATGATCTGCAGTCTTCACTGTCCAATCGTCACTCATCACTTTAACCTCAGCTTTGCCTAAATGCGCCATAGGTTCAACTGCTATACACATACCTTTTCTTAGTTTTGGTCCTCTGCCTGGTTCACCCCAGTTAGGAATGCTAGGATCTTCATGAACCTCTGTGCCAATGCCATGTCCTGTATAGTCTCTAGGCGTTGAGCAGCCATGACTTTCAAGGTAAGTCTGAACAGCATGTGAAATGTCAGAAACTCTATTACCTGGTTTAACTTGTTCTAAACCAGCATAAAGCGACTGTTCACATACTTCCATAAGATGTTTAGCCTGGGGAGACACATTGCCAATCGCAAATGTCCACGCAGAATCTCCATGATATCCTTTCCAGCATGCACCAACATCTACAGAGATAATATCTCCATCCTTCAATACATAACCGTTAGGAATGCCATGAACGACAACATCATTTACAGACGTGCAAACAGCACCAGGAAAATTATAAAGATTTAAGAAAGATGGTGTACAACCATTCTTTCTTATAATCTTCTCACAGAAATCAGATACCTGTTCTGTTGTTGAACCCGGTTTAAGCCATTTAGCGAGTTCCTGATGAACTAAACCTACAACATGACCAGCATGTCTCATTAGGTCAATTTCACGTTCATCCTTAATTGTAATCATTATTTGGCCTCCAGATTTTTCTTGATATCTGCATAAACAGCATCCATAGACTGGTCGCCATTAACGTTAGTCAATTCGCCCTTCATTGTATAATAGTCAATAAGTGGTCTAGTCTGCTTTTCATAAGTATCAAGTCTAACCTGTACAGCTTCTTCGCTCTCATCAGGACGCTGATAGAGTTCTCCACCACACTTGTCGCATACGCCTTCAGTTTTTGGTGGATTGAAAACGACATGATAAGTGGTTCCACAATCCTTACAAGTTCTACGACCTGAAAGTCTCTTGATTAACTTTTCAGATGGCACATCAATATTGATGACAGCATCAATATCAAAGCCAAATTCTTTCGCGATACTTTCTAGTTCTCTAGCCTGAATGATAGTTCTTGGAAAACCATCAAGAATAAAACCATTCTTAAAAGAATCAATATTTTCCTCTAAGAATTCCCTTACCATTTCAACTGTATATTCATCTGGAACAAGATGCCCAAACTGAATAAAATAACTAGCAATTACCCCGAACTTTGTTTTTTCCTTTAAAGCTTTTCTAAAAAGGTCACCAGTTGAGATCTGGTACAAGCCGTACTCCTCCACTAATTTTTTAGCCTGAGTCCCTTTGCCTGCCCCAGGAGGGCCCATAAGAATAATATTCAAATTTTATTCCTCCTTCTAATTGCTACTTTCTTATATAACCATGATATTCTCTTCTTGTCAACATACTTTTTATTGCTCTTACAGTTTCTAACGCAACTCCTGTTACGATAATCAATCCTGTACCACCTAGAGACAATGCATTATTTGATGTCATCTTCCAGATTTCTGGAGCAATGATTGGAATAGATGCAATGATTGCTAGGAACAGAGATCCTACCACAGTTACACGATTTAAGACAGTTCCGATATACTTCTTTGTATCATCACCAGTACGAACACCAGGAATTGCGCCACCACTCTTCTTTAAATCTTCACTGATCTTCTTAGCGTCGATCTGTAAATTAGAATAGAAGAATGTGAATAGAATAATCATAACGATATAGAGTACAAATCCTATAGGTTTCTGATAATTCAAGATATTGTCAATCATCTGAGTTGTAGAAGTAGACTTCATGAAACTAATGATTGTTCTTGGTGCTGCTAAAACTGATGCAGCAAAGATAACTGGAATAACTGAAGAACTATTAATCTTAATTGGAAGATTAGTAGATTCTTTAGTATGCATGACTGTCTGTGTATTTGTTGCATAGATAATAGGAATTTTTCTAATTGCTCCTTCTTCAAATACAACAAACACAACAATGGCTAAATATACAAGTACGAATAAGATGTACCAAGCTAAGCTTGTTGCAGTCTTATAAGTGCTACCAAATGTAACCATTGATTTAAAAGACGAGATAAAACTATTTGGAAGGTTAGCGACGATACCAGTGAAGATCAATAGTGAAGTACCATTACCTACACCTTTAATAGTAATCTGATCACCTAACCACATTGTGAACATAGAACCTGCAGCCATAACTATAACTACATAGACGTATGTCCAAATAGAACTACTCGCTAAAATACTATAACCCTTATCGAATGCATATGTCAATGATCCACCTTGAATTATTGCTAATGCAAGCGTTAACACACGAGTTACTTTATCCTTTTTCTTTTTACCTGTATTACCTTCTTTATTCCACTGAGTTAATGCTGGGACAACGTCCATAGATAATAACTCAATAATAATAGAAGATGTAATATAAGGAGAAACCCCCAAAGAAAATAATGAGAATTTCTCCAATGTTCCTCCACCAAGCATATTCATAATTCCGAAAATTCCTGAAGAGGTAGCAGCGCTTGTGATTGCACTTGTATCAATATATGGAATCACAATGCCTGCTCCTAATCGGAATACGAATAGTATGCCGAGTGTAAAGACGACCTTACGACGCAACTCACCTTTTTTAAATACTTCTTTAAAAAAGTTTAGCATCTTAGATCACCTCAGTTTTTCCACCTGCAGCTTCAATTGCCTTTACAGCTGATTTTGAGAATTTGCTAGCCTTTACTGTTAAAGCAACATTTAATTCGCCTCTGCCTAAGACTTTTAAACCGTCTAATGCTTTTTTAACTAGCTTAGCTTCCATAACTGCTTCTAAGTCAACAACAGCACCGTTTTCAAACTTGTTTAAATCTTCAACGTTGATGATTGCATATTCCTTAGCATTATGATTAGTGAAGCCACGCTTTGGTAAGCGCATGAATAATGGAGTCTGTCCACCTTCAAATCCTGGTTTCTTACCTCCACCAGATCTAGCGCCCTGACCTTTCTGACCTCTACCAGATGTCTTACCATTACCAGAGCTTGTACCACGACCTACACGATTTCTGTTACGACGTGCGCCGTCATTGTATTTGAGTTCATGTAATTTCATTGTTCACACCTCCTACTTGTATTCAACTTTTACTAGGTGTCTTACTGCGTTGATCATGCCTTTGATTGTTTCTGTTTCATACTTTTCAACAGAAGCATGCATTTTATTTAATCCTAACGCTTTAAGAGTAGCCTTCTGGTTTTCTTTACCACCAATAGGGCTTTTTACAAGCGTAATCACAACTTTTTTATTTTCTGCCATTTTTACGCTCCTCCTATCCATAAATCTTTTCGACTGTGATGTCTCTTAATTCTGCTACCTGTTCAGCAGTCTTTAATGATGCTAAACCTTCGATTGTTGCTCTTACCATGTTGATTGGAGTTCTTGATCCAAGACACTTAGATAAGATATCAGAGTAACCTGCTAATTCAACTACTGCACGGACAGGTCCACCAGCGATGATACCAGTACCTTTAGCAGCTGGTCTTAAGAATACTGAACCAGACTTAAAGTTACCAGTAATTTCATGAGGGATTGTACCGTTGATGTTTGGAACTGTGATAAGGTTTCTCTTAGCAGCTTCTTCAGCTTTTCTGATTGCATCAGGTACTTCGTTAGCCTTACCTGTACCGAAACCAACACGACCTTTTCTATCACCAATTACAACTAAAGCAGCGAAACGCATCTTACGTCCACCCTTAACAACTTTAGTAACTCGGTTGATAGTAACAACTCTTGTTTCGAATTCCTTAGGAGCTCTCTGTCTTCTGTTGTTTTTTCTGTTTCTTCTAGGGTTATTGCCTCTTCTAGAGTTTTCTCTAGAATTTTCTCTAGGTTTACGTTCTTCCATTATTTGACCTCCCTCTTAGAATTTTAATCCAGCTTCTCTTGCAGCTTCTGCAAGTGCTTTTACTCTACCATGATAGATATAACCACCACGGTCGAATACTACTACATCAATATTTTTAGCAATTGCTCTCTTAGCGATTTCAGCACCAACAGCAGCAGCTGCTTCAATGTTTGAACCATTTTCTAACTTCATGTCTACAGAAGATGCTGATACAAGAGTTACACCCTTAGTGTCATCGATGATCTGTGCATGAATATGAGAGTTTGAACGGAACACATTAAGACGTGGTCTTTCTGGAGTTCCAGAAATCTTATTACGAACTCTAGCATGACGTCTTAAACGGATAACGTTGCGTGATTCATTCTTTGCCATGATTCGATTTTCCTCCTTAGTTTATAACTACTTCTTACCAGCAGTTTTACCTTCTTTTCTGATGATATGTTCATCAGAATATTTAATACCTTTACCCTTATATGGTTCAGGCTTCTTCCAAGCTCTGATTACTGAAGCGACATGTCCAACTCTTTCTTTTGAGATACCAGATACTGTGATTTCAGTAGCTGATGGACATTCAACTTTCACACCTTCTTCGATTTCAACTTCTACTGGGTGTGAATAACCAATATTCATTACTAATTTATTACCCTGCATCTGAGCTCTATAACCGATACCAACGATTTCAAGTTTCTTACTGAAACCATCTTTAACGCCTTCAATCATATTTGCAATTAAAGCTCTAGTTGTACCATGTAACTGCTTGTTTACTTTTTCTTCACTGTGTCTCTTACATTCGATTTCATTACCATTTACTTCGATAGTAATTAAATCAGAGAACTTTCTTGTAAGAGTTCCCTTAGGACCTGTAACAGTGACAGTGTTATCAGCAGCAACGTCTACGTTTACACCTTCAGGTACGATAATAATCTTTTTACCAATACGAGACATTGTTTGACCTCCTAAATAATTTTATTACCAGATATAAGCTAATACTTCTCCACCGATATTCTTAGCTCTTGCTTCTTTATCAGTCATTAGTCCTTGAGAAGTAGATAATACTACGATACCTAAACCATTTAATACTTTAGGAATTTCGTTTACTTTAGCATACTGACGTAAACCTGGTTTAGAAACTCTCTTTAAACCAGTGATAACTCTTTCGTTACCTTTATATTTTAATGTGATAACAATATTCTTATGATTTCCTTCTTCATTTACTACGAAGTCAGTAACAAAACCTTCATCCTTTAAGATGTTTGCTAAATCATTCTTTAGGTTTGAGTAAGGGATAGAAACAGTTTCATGTTTCTGCTGATTCGCATTACGAATTCTAGTTAACATATCTGCAATTGGATCTGTTGTAACCATTTATATGTCCTCCTTCCGTATGTGACTTATAAATTACCAGCTTGCCTTCTTAACACCAGGAATTTCACCTTTATAAGCTAATTCTCTGAAGCAAATACGGCATAACTTGAATTTTCTAATAACTGAATGTGGGCGTCCACAACGTTCGCATCTAGTATATTCACGAACTTTGTATTTCTGAGGACGTTGCTGTTTAACTTTCATTGATGTTTTTGCCATAATTCTGTCCTCCTAATTATTTAGCAAAAGGCATGCCAAGTTCTGTTAATAAAGCGCGACCTTCTTCGTCAGTCTTTGCAGTAGTAACAAATACGATATCCATACCTCTTAACTTTGCAACCTTATCGAAATCAATTTCAGGGAAGATTA
>NZ_DBPF01000147.1:0-6721 GCF_002299355.1 Catenibacterium sp. UBA627 | reverse complement strand
TGTTCTTTAACACCTAAAGTGTAGTTACCTCTTCCATCAAATGAATTCTTAGGTACTCCTCTGAAGTCTCTTACACGAGGAAGTGAAATACTTACTAACTTATCTAAGAATTCATACATTCTTTCACTACGTAAAGTGACTTTACATCCGATAGCCTGACCTTCACGTACCTTGAAACCAGCGATTGATTTCTTAGCAGTAGTAACGATTGGCTTCTGACCTGAGATTAATGTCAATTCTTCTACAGCTTCTTCTAAGAATTTAGAATTGTTGACTGCATCACCTACACCGATATTAATAACGATCTTTTCCATTTTAGGAATCTGCATTGTAGATTTATAACCGAACTTCTTCATTAAGTTCTTTGTGATTTCGTTTGTATAACGTTCCTGTAAACGGTTCATGTATTATCCTCCTTCCCCTTATTTCTTCTTATTTTCGATTACAGCACCTGTTTTCTTATTAACACGTACTTTTTTACCATCTTCAAATTTATAGCCAAGTTTTACGATTTCCTTAGCTTTTGTATCATAGTAAGCAACATTAGAAGCATCGATTGGAGCTTCTACAGTAATGATTCCGCCTTCAGGATCTGCCTGAGAAGGTTTAACATGCTTTGTTACCTTCTTGACACCTTCAACGACAACTCTATTACCTTTAATTGCAAGAATTTCGCCAGTCTTGCCTTTTTCGCTGCCTGCAATGACCTGTACTGTATCACCTACACGTAATTTCATATCTTTCGTTCCTCCTATAATACTTCAGGAGCTAATGACACGATTTTCATGAAATCAGCATCTCTTAACTCTCTAGCGACTGGGCCAAAGATACGTGTACCCTTAGGTGTATTGTCATCTTTAATGATTACGCATGCGTTATCATCGAAACGGATTACTGAACCGTTTTCACGCTGAACACCGTATCTTGTTCTAACGATAACAGCTTTAACGACTTCACCCTTCTTTACAGTTCCGCCTGGAGCCGCTTGCTTTACAGTAGCAACAACGATATCACCGATGCTACTTGTCTTTCTATTTGAACCACCAAGGTTTCTGATAACTAAAACTTCTTTAGCGCCTGTATTGTCAGCAACTTTTAATCTACTTTCGTTCTGGATCATAGTAGTGACCTCCTTTCAGACTGTATTAGATAATTTCTGCTTTCTTTACGATTTCTACTAAACGGAAACGCTTTGTTGCAGATAATGGTCTTGTTGCCATAATCTTTACTGTATCTCCAACACGTGCTTCATTATTTTCATCATGTGCATGGAATTTCTTAGATGAATTCATACGTTTACCGTATAATTTATGTTTTACATGTGTTTCAACAAGTACAGTTATAGTTTTGTCCATCTTAGTAGAGATGACTGTGCCAGTATAGACTTTTCTGTTATTTCTTTCCATAATCTCTCTCCTACTTTTCAAGTTCTCTTTCTCTAATAACTGTTTTGATCTTTGCGATTGATTTTCTTACTTCTTTGATACGAGCAGTATTTTCAAGCTGACCAGTTGCCTGCTGAAATCTTAAACTAAATAACTCTTTTTTGAATTCTTCTACTTTTACAAGTAGATCTTTTGTTTCAATACTTCTAATATCTTGTACTTTCATGAGTTACTCACCTCTTCCAATAATCTTGCATCTGACAGGTAACTTATGAGAAGCAAGTCTTAATGCTTCACGAGCAGTTGCTTCATCAATCTGACCAACTTCGAACATAACGCGGCCTTTCTTAACTACAGCTACCCACTGTTCTGGAGCACCTTTACCTGAACCCATACGTACTTCCAAAGGCTTTTTAGTCTTTGCTAAGTGTGGGAAGATTCTAATCCAAACCTTACCACCACGGTTCATATGACGGTTGATTGCAATACGGGCTGCTTCAATCTGTCTTGAAGTAATCCAAGCACCATCAAGAGCTACTAAACCATAGTCACCGAAAGCAACTGTCTTACCGCCCTTAGCCTTACCTTCATATTTAACTCTATGAGGTCTTCTATATTTTGTTCTCTTAGGCATCAACATGATTATTTATCCCCTTTCTTCTTTGCAGGAAGAATTTCTCCCTTACAAATCCAGACTTTAACTCCTAGCTTACCATAAGTAGTAGCAGCTTCTGCAGTGGCATAATCAATGTCAGCTCTGATTGTATGTAGTGGAACTACACCTTCAGAATAACCTTCGCTTCTAGCGATATCAGCACCGCCTAAACGACCTGAAACTGAAGTCTTAATACCTTTAGCACCGTTTCTCATTGCATTCTGAATAGCTCTCTTCTGAACTGTTCTGAATGAAGCACGGTTTTCAAGCTGTTCTGCGATTCTATCAGCTACTAACTGAGCGTTAGTATCAGCATTCTTAATTTCTACTACGTTGATAAATACTTTCTTATCACTGATAAGACCCATTAATTCTTTTCTTAAAGCATCAATGGCTTCTCCGTCTTTACCAATCACTACACCAGGTCTTGATGTGTGAACAAAGATATTGACGCGTTTCTTTGATCTTTCAATATCGATCTTTGCTACGTATGCTTTCTTTAACTTAGCCATTAAGAATTCACGAATCTTAACGTCTTCTAATAAGTAATTAGCAAAGTCTTTCTTATCAGCATACCATCTTGAACTCCAATCACGGTTAACACCAACACGGAATCCAACTGGACTTACTTTCTGACCCATTGTTCGTCCTCCTATCTTTCTTCAACCACACAAGTGATGTGGCATGTTCTCTTTAAAATTTGAGTTCCAGAACCTTTAGCTCTTGCGCGGAATCTCTTTAATGTTGGACCTTCGTCAACATAAATCTTTTTGATATATAACTTATCTTCGTCTGCACCTTCATTATTAACAGCGTTAGCCTTAGCAGAGTTAACAACCTTGATAATAGCAGGAGTAGCACTCTTGTTTGTGAATTCAAGGATTCCGAGTGCTTCCTTAACTGACTTACCACGGACTAAGTCAACGACTAATCTAGCTTTCTGAGGTGATACACGAATAGTTTTTGCTGTTGCTCTTGCTTCCATGTTCAAATCCTCCTATTTATTAAGCAGCCTTATCATTGGCTGTGTGGCCTTTGAATGTTCTTGTTGGAGCAAATTCTCCTAACTTATGACCAACCATATCTTCTGTTACATAAACTGGAATATGTTCTTTACCATTGTATACTGCGAAAGTATGCTCAATAAACTGAGGGAAAATAGTAGAACGTCTTGACCAAGTTTTGATAACTTCTTTTTTTCCAGCAGCATTTAATGCTTCAACCTTTTTCATCAAATGTTCATCGACGAAAGGTCCCTTTTTTAAACTTCTTGCCATGATTACTTATCCTCCTTCTTATTTAGCATTACGACGACGTACGATCAATCTGTTAGAATGTTTCTTGCTGTTTCTAGTCTTAACACCAAGAGCCTTCTTACCCCAAGGTGTAAGTGGAGCTTTACGACCGATTGAAGTTTTACCTTCACCACCACCATGAGGATGATCATTAGGGTTCATAACAGAACCACGAACAGTAGGTCTAACACCTTTCCATCTCATACGTCCAGCTTTACCGTAATTAACAAGACCATGGTCTTCGTTACCTACAGCACCAACTGTAGCACGGCACTTCTTTAAGAATTTTCTTACTTCACCAGACTGAAGTCTAACAATTACATATTTTTCTTCAGAACCAAGGATCTGAGCTGAAACACCAGCAGAACGAGCTAACTGTCCGCCCTTACCAGGATGCATTTCAATATTGTGGATAATAGTACCTTCAGGCATGTTACCCATTTCCATACAGTTACCAACTTTAACGTCAGTAGTTTCACCAGAAACAATTAAAGTTCCTACTTCTAGTCCCTTAGGAGCTAGGATATATCTCTTTTCACCATCAGCGTAATTGATTAAAGCGATGTTTGCAGATCTATTTGGATCGTATTCGATAGTAGCAACCTTACCAGGTACTCCATCCTTGTTACGCTTAAAATCAATAACTCTGTATTTTCTCTTATGTCCACCACCATGATGTCTAGTAGTGATCTGACCCATATTGTTACGGCCACCCTTTTTCTTATAAGGAGCAAGTAATGACTTCTCTGGAGTAGAAGTAGTGATTTCTTCCTTAGTCAAAGCAGTCATGTTTCTACGACCGTTACTTGTAGGCTTATATGCTTTAATTGGCATGTTTAATCCTCCTATTTAAATATCTGAAATGGAGTGCATTTCAATAGTTTATAATTAGTTAATTATTCTTCTTCACCAAATAAATTGATGCTGTTGCCTTCTGCTAAAGTTACGATTGCTTTCTTTCTTCTAGCAGTCTTACCAACATAACGACCAACTCTCTTAGTCTTAGCTCTAACGTTGATTGTGTTAACGCTAGTAACCTTAACATTGAACATAGCTTCTACAGCCTGTTTGATTTCAGTCTTGTTTGATGATAAAGCAACATCGAAAGTATATTTGTTTTCTTCCTGCATTAACTTCATAGTCTTTTCAGTTAAAACAGGTTTTCTTAGTACGTCAGTAATGTGAGCCATTATTTTAGTACCTCCTCAACTGCCTTGATAGCTTTTTCAGTCATCATTAACTTAGTGCAATCCATAACGTCATAAACGTTTACGTTGCTAGCTTCGATAACTTTAACACCAGGAACGTTTCTAGCAGACAATACTAAGTTTTCTTCTAGCTTATCAACAACGATTAATGTCTTTCTTGGGTTTTCGAAGTTACCTAAGAAATTAACAACATTCTTAGTCTTGATAGTTTCGAAAGCGATAGCATCTAATGCAACTAATTCCTGATCGATTACTTTCTGTGATAATACAGATCTTAATGCAAGATTCTTGACTTTCTTGTTAATCTTGAAGTCATAGCTTCTTGGAGTAGGACCAAAGACAATTCCTCCACCGCGCCACTGTGGTGCACGGATAGAACCCTGTCTAGCACGTCCTGTACCCTTCTGTCTCCAAGGTTTCTTTCCACCGCCTGAAACTTCGTGACGATTCTTCACCTTGTGAGTACCCTGTCTTAATGAAGCTCTCTGTAGTAAGACTACATCAAAGATTGCCTGGTTATTTGGTTCGATTCCGAATACGTTTTCGTTAAGTTCTAAATCGTTTAATTTTTCACCATTCTGATTAAATAATGCAATATTCAACATTAGTTTTTCCTCCTTTCACTTCATTATTCTGCAACTGCTTCAGTAGCATAATTTACTAATTCGGCAGCTTTGTTTGTTTTTCCGTTTGCCTTGATACCAGACTTAACGACTACTAAGCCTTTCTTAGGACCAGGTACTGATCCACTAACTAGTAATACGTTCTTTTCTACATCAACTGCAACAATTTCAAGATTCTGAACTGTTCTTGTGTTTCCACCCATCTGTCCTGGAAGATTCTTACCAGGAGCAATTCTGTTTGGAGCGATTGGACCCATAGAACCTACGATTCTGTGAGCTCCGGAACCATGTCCCTTTGGACCGATGTGCTGTCCGTGTCTCTTGATAACACCCTGATAGCCTTTACCTTTACTTGTACCTGTTACGTCAACTACTTCACCAGCTACAAAGCTATCAACAGAAATTGTCTGTCCAACTTCATAACTCATCATTTCGTCAAAACGAAATTCTTTAATGAAGCGCTTAGGAGCTGTGTTTGCTTTAGCAACCACACCTTTTTCTGGCTTGTTTGCAAGCTTTTCTCTCTTGTCTTCGAAACCAACCTGGATTGCGTTGTATCCATCAGTTTCAACAGTCTTCTTCTGAAGAACTACGTTTGGAGTTGCTTCGATAACTGTTACTGGGATTAACTTACCATCAGTAGTGAAAACTTGAGTCATTCCGATCTTACGACCTAAGATTCCTTTCATGAGTTACACCTTTTACCTTTCTTATAACTTAATTTCAATATCTACACCACTTGGTACTTCTAATCTAGTTAAAACATCAACTGTTTCTGGTGTAGGGTTCACTACGTCGATTAAACGTTTGTGAGTTCTGATTTCGAACTGTTCACGAGAATCCTTATCTTTGTGAACTGATCTTAAGATCGTATAAATTTCCTTTTCTGTAGGTAATGGTACAGGACCAACTACCTGAGCACCAGACTTCTTAGCTGCAGCTACGATCTTTTCTGCAGAAGCATCTAGGATCTTGTGATCAAAAGACTTAAGTCTGATTCTGATTTTGTTGTTTGCCATGATTATTCCTCCTTGTCTATTTGTTAGACAACGCTCAATGCGAATTCCCTGAGCACTCTTCCGTTCATGACAACGGCTATCAGCGTTTCAGCAACCTCGCACATCTTCGCGTTTCACAACGGTCATATAATACCGTAATAAAACAGATAAATCAAGCCCTTTTTAAACTTTTTTTTTGATTTTTTTAATAAATTTTTCATTGAATAATTCAACGCTTTTTCAATAATAAATGTATGCGCCATCATATCTATAATAGTGTTAATTTTCACAATTATTTTTTTTATGGTTGTTTTTACCGTATTTATGGATTATGAGAGTCTCATCCTATCAATATCTAAACTATTAATAGAAATGATAATAAGTTAACTATTGATTAATTCTTCTTTACTTTAAGAATCTTCATATATGTAGAAGAATAATTAATATTATGTATATTAGAAAATAGAAAAAACACATCAGAAGATGTGTTGTAAAAAAATTAAGTTTAAGTATGTATAGTAGATTCACTAATTTATAAAAAAAGCCCTCCTGAAGGA
>NZ_DBPF01000032.1:0-26495 GCF_002299355.1 Catenibacterium sp. UBA627 | reverse complement strand
TCTCCTTCATGTTATTTATGTATATTATTATATAATATTTTCAGAATTAAAAAAAGAAAGACATGTGCACTATTTTACATAAATATTAACTGTATTCATATTACGTTCACAATTCTCCATTATATTGATATACGTAGTTCACGGATACTCCCAAGTGACTACATAACTTCTCCCCCAAAAAGTTATTAAAAGAAAAATGACAGGCTTCCCCATCATATACGGCCTGTCATTTTTTCTATTTCAAGACTTCTCTATAAACGCGTAATACGTTTTTATAAAAGACTTTTTCAATTTCTTCAGTTGTCAATCCTGCGTCTCTCAATGCCTTTTCTAATCGAGGTAAATAAGACGCATTTTTCATTTCTAGATTTTGTGAAATACCATCAAAATCAGAACCTAAGCCAATACAATCAATACCTGCTAAGTCCTTGATATAAAGAATATGCTTCACCATATCTTCAATGCGTGACTTTTCCGCATTCTCGCCTAAGAAACCAGCAGCATAGTTAAGCCCCATAACACCACCACGATGTGCAAGTTTTAAAATCATATCATCACTCATATTACGAGCATGAGGACATACAGCTCGTGCATTAGAATGAGATGCCACAAAAGGCTTCTTGACGACATCTAACACATCATAGAAACATCTATCTGACATATGAGACACATCAATAATCATACCGAGATCTTCCATCTCTTTAATATAGGCTTTTCCTGCATCAGTGAGACCATGAACATCATCATATGTATGATAACCATATGTATCATCATTCATATCAAAGTTAGGATATGTGAGTCCATTGACATGGTTCCAGCTTAAGGCCACCATACGTACACCTAAACGATAATAGTTTCTTAAATAAGACAAATCTTCATGAATAACTGCCCCTTCTTCAATAGTAAGCAGCGCACTCATAACACCATTATGTGTATTCTCCATGATTTCATCATAAGTTGTAACTGGCTGGATCTTGTCCTTATTCTTTCTCATTTCTTGATAGAAATAATCAATACATTTCATCACATGATCGACTGGATCAGCTGTTTTCTTTAGTTCAGTAAAGATTGCGAAGTTCTGTAAAAGATAATCTCCTTCTTCCATCTTTTTTAAATCAATATTTAAATTATTTTCACTTAATGAGAGGTGATTCTTTTCCATCTCATAAAGTGTATCACAATGCATATCTACTACTTTCATTACTCTACCTCAAATGGGATATCTAAAGTCTTATAGGCTTCTGTTTTATCCTGTGTTTCCTTAAGCCATTCAATGGCTTTTTTTAATTCTTCAGGATCTTCTTCTACAATACCCCCTACTGCAACCTGTACAATATCATAAATAGACTGCCATAAATCATCAAAACTATGTGAATCCTGATCAGCCATTTCACTATCTACATACACATCTAAATCTCTACCTGTTTCATATGCTTCTTTTAATGTCATTTTCCTCTACTCCTTTATATATCCAAAATGAATACAAGCTTTATAAATACCATCATCATCAATGTCTGCAGTTACATAATCTGCTTCCGCTTTAGTCATTGCATCACCATTACCCATACAAATTGATGTTGAGGCATGCTTCATCATTTCTATATCATTCTGTGAATCACCAAAACATACATAATGATCACTACCCAATACCTTTCCTAATTCCATAATACCTGTTGCTTTAGATACACCTGCAATGGCAACATCCGCAAAGCAGGATAAGCCTGGCAATACAGAAATACCTTCTAAATCAAGAAATGGTTTATAGTCCCACCCTTTAGGACCATAGATAATCATCATATCTACAAGATCTGTCCCGTTATACTTTTCTACAGGACCGATCTGGTTTCCAAAATAACGCTGTGTCTCTAAGACATACTCATCTGGTTCCTTTGTGATAATACGATGTTCCTTTTTTAAAGTTACTGCAAGATTCAATTCATCTGCTTTCGCAATTGTGCGAATAACATCCTCATTCTTAAAATGATGGACATTGATTACATTGCCTTTCCCATCTGTAATCAACTGACCGTTATTAAACACAAATCCATCCCAGTCGGCAATATCCTGTATACCAGTACGTAAGAAAGAGTCTCTTCCTCTTCCTGTTGAAACAACGATCGGATATCCTGCTTCCTTTAATTTCTTAAGTGCAAGAATCGTCGAATCATATACTATATGTTCATCTGTCGTGCCTCTAATAGTACCATCCACATCAAAACACATCATCGGTTTCATACCATCAACTCCTTACGCCTATTATACATAAAAAAGAAAAAGAATGCATCATGCATTCTTTATCCGATAATACCTAATTCTTTCATTTTTTCATGTACTGCTTCAATAGCTGTTTCTTCATCGTCTCCATCGGCAGTAATCACAATCTTTGCCTTTGTTGGAATACCTAATGAAAGAACACCCATCGTCGATTTAAGATTCACGGTTTTACCTGAATAAGTTAAGGTAAAGTCACTGTCGAAAGTCTTTGCGACTTCGATAAGATCCATTGCAGGTGTCGCATATAAGCCTACTGGATCTGTTACGATACATGCTAAAGTTTTTGCCATAAATTGTAACCCCTTTCATAACTATATTATACCACAATAACAGGGGTATTAAATAAATAAACATAAAATTAAATAAAAAAAAAAACGAACAAATTAATGTTCGTTGTTTACAGATGGCAGGGGCTACAGGAATCGAACCCGTATCAACGGTTTTGGAGACCGATGTTCTACCATTGGACCAAGCCCCTAAGTTAGACTGCTTGTTTATATTACCATACCAATTTCTAAAAAGCAATAGTAAAATGCATAAGAAAATGATATTATTGTATAAGTGAGGTGAGTCTATGTTTTTTAAACGTAAAGAAGCAGTACAAACACTAGAAATCAATCATGCTTATGAAGAATTTCAAAATAATATGAATATTATTCTACTATGTGTAGATGATGATTTAAAGTTTGATGTCAGACATCCAGTTGATGCACAATGTTATCCTGCAAGATTAATTGATCAGCATGCAAAAAAAGATCTTGATCCTACTGCAATATATTATGTTTATGCCCTTGCAGCTGGCACTGCACATGAAGGTGCAAGAAAATTAGTCAAAGCTGGATTTAAAGTCTGTGATTTAGGATCTCTTGTAGATTTCAAAGGACCTGAAGAAGGTAATTCAGTCAAACAAAAAAGACATAAACATTAAAGAAGGACTATAAAATTCATAGTCCTTCTTTTTCATATTATTTTAAATCTTCCCCATTTGTTTTGATGACCTTCTGATACCAGTAGAACGATTCTTTTCTACGTCTAGAGAAGTCACCTGTCCCATCATCATATCTTTCTACAAAGATGAAACCATAACGTTTAGCCATTTCACCAGTAGAAGCCGATACTAAGTCAATACATCCCCAAGGAGTATAACCTCTTAAATCAACACCATCTAATACTGCTTCATGCATCTGTTCAATATGACTTCTTAAGTAATCAATACGATAGTCATCACGTACTTTACCATCTTCATCAATCTTGTCATATGCACCTAAGCCATTTTCTACGACAAAGATTGGTTTCTGATAACGATCCCAGATTTCATTTAATGAATATCTTAAACCGATTGGGTCAATCTGCCAACCCCAGTCACTTGCTTTAAGATATGGGTTTGATACACCACCTAGGATATTACCTGAACCTGCTTCTTTACTCTTATCTGCTGTTTGACAATTAGACATATAATAAGAACATGTATAGAAATCAACTGGACCAGCCTTTAAGATATCTTCATCGCCTTCTTCCATAACGATGTTGATATTATTTTCTTTAAAGTATCTCTTAATATAGTTTGGATAAGCACCACGGCACTGTACGTCTGAACAGAACCAGTTCATTAAATGATTCCTTTCCTGGTTCACAATCTGATCATGCGGATCACATGTTAAACCATAGCTAGTGGCCATAATCTGCATACATCCTACCTGATAGTTAGGATCAATTTCATGAGCCATTTTAACTGCAAGTGCACTTGCCACAAACTGATGATGTAATCCCTGGAAACGATTCTGAGGATTATCTACCTGTTCCATGAAATTCATTGTCTTGATTTCATTTAAAATACCCTGTGATAAGAAACCACCCATTGGTGTAGTCGCTGAGTTGATTTCATTAAAAGTCAACCAGTATTTTACCTTACCTTTATATCTAGTAAAAATTGCTTTACAGAAGTTTAAGTAACAGTCAATCATACGACGATCTGCCCAGGCATTCCATTTCTTAGTTAAGTTAAATGGTACTTCATAATGGGAAATAGTAATTAATGGTTCAATATTATATTTACGACATTCATCAATTAATTCTTCATAGAACTTTAAACCTGCTTCATTAGGTGTTTCTTCATCTCCATTAGGGAAGATTCTAGTCCATGCAATTGAGAAACGATACATCTTGAATCCCATTTCTGCAAATAATGCGATATCTTCTTTAAAACGATGATAATGATCAATCGCATCATGTGAAGGATAGAAAGTACCTTCTTCTAATACTGGTGTAATGCGTTTACTTACTGTTGCTGTTCCTCCAGTACATACGTCAGGACAGGAAATACCTTTTCCACCTTCCTGCCATCCACCTTCTAGCTGGTTGGCCGCAGTTGCGCCACCCCAATAAAAGTCTTCTCTAAAACTCATCATTATGTCCTCCTTGTTTTCAAGAGTATACTATCAAATATTATAAGATTATGCTTATTATTTTCAAAATTTGAATTTTATATTGCACAGTGTTATATACTGTTATATACTGTTTATAGGAGGAAGAGATATGCATATTATCATTAATCATTCGTCAATGATTCCTATATATGAACAAATTGTAGAAGCCATTAAAGAAGCAATACTCTCTAATCAGTTATCTCCTAATGAAGCACTCCCTTCAGTACGTGCTTTATCTAAAGAATTAAAAATCAGTGCTTTAACTGTGAAGAAAGCCTATGATTTCTTAGAAAAAGAAGGCTATACAACAACTGTTCATGGAAAAGGAAGCTATGTATTAGAGGTTTCTCAAAATGAAGTAAAAGAAAATTGTTTAAAAGAAACAGAAGAACTATTATCTCGCGCTATAGAAAAAGGGAAATGTTCTGGCATTACTTATCAGGAAATGCAGGACATGTTATCTCTTGTTATGGAGGATATTTATGATTCACATTAATCATTTAAAAAAGAGTTATGGCTCATTTACTCTTGAGTGTAGTTTAAATATTCCTAAAGGTATTATTACTGGAATTATAGGAATGAATGGTGCTGGTAAGAGTACATTATTTAAAAGTATTCTTGGTATTAATCCTATTGATGAAGGAAACATACAGATACCTGATAAACAGGATATTGGTGTCGTATTAAGTGAAACAGGATTCAGTGAATTCTTTACTGTATCCGATATAATCAGTATTCTTAAATGTACTTATAAACGTTTTGACGACGATTTGTTTCAATCTTATTGTCAGCGTTTTAATATCCCTTTAGATAAGAAGGTTCGTACATTCTCTACAGGTATGAAAGCAAAACTCAATATCATTATTGCATTAACACATCATGCACAGTTGCTGATCTTAGATGAACCAACTGCAGGACTTGATGTTCTTACTAGAGATGAAATACTTGATATACTGAGAGATTACATGGAACAGGAAGATTGTACTATTCTTATTTCTTCTCATATATCGAGTGATTTAGAATCATTATGTGATGATCTTTATGTAATTGATCATGGGCAGATCATCATGCATGAAGAAATGGATACACTTCTGTCTCAATATGGCGTGTTAAAGGTATCTAAAGAAGATTATGAAAACTTAGATAAAGATTATCTGCTGGAAGTAATGAAAGAACCATTTGGTTATTCCTGTCTTACAAATGAAAGACAGTTCTATAGTGAAAACTATCCTACAATTGTAATAGAACAGAATCATATTGATACTATGATTCCTGTTCTATTGAAAGGTGAACGCTTATGAAAGGACTACTCAAAAAAGATTTATTATTACTTAAATCTCAAATAAAGTATATTGTAATGATTGTTGTAATCTGTCTGATTATGGCTTATGCAAATTCTGGATTTGCGTATATTTCTAGTTATCTTACATTCATGGGAACAGGACTTGTCTTCAATTCATTTTCTTATGATATGTATCACAATGAGATGAGTTATCTCTTTGCCCTGCCTTTCAGCAAGAAAGAGTACTGCTTAGAGAAATATATCTATGCACTCACTGTTACATTCATATCATGGCTCATTGCATTCCTTATAAGTTCCGCAGCTCATATTAACTTAGAAGCAGTGATTGTCCAGTTTGCCATGCTCTTTTCCGCATTCATATATATTTCTATCACGATTCCCGTAATGATGAAATACGGTCGTGAAAAGGCAACTATTATTGTCTTAATGTTGATGCTTGTTTTATTTCTTGCAGCCGCAAGTGGTGCAACTTCAATAGGCATGTTGATGAGTCAAATTTCAGCATTCCTACTCATTGGAATATATGCCTTCATTGTACTCATTGTCTTAATCATCTCATATAGAAGTACAATCTCTATTCTTAACGATAAAGAACTATAAGAAAGAACCGCTAGATATTGTAGCGGTTCTGTTTGTTTATATATTGTCCAATCATTATTCCAAGCAATGATGGAAATACACCATATAATACAATTTCTGAACTTGGTGCAAGAATCTTTTCTATATCAGTTAATGATACATGAATAAAGCTAAGATAACAGCCAAGTAGCTCCATCATACCAAAGAATAATGTAAGTAAGTAAATAGCACGATGATCTGACTGACCATAGAGTACTGATATAATAAAAGCGGATGCAGGCAATACTAAATATAAAATAAACAATGACACTTCAATAATCTGTCCTGGATGTGTTCTTGACCAGGCAAATAATATATACAAAGACCAAATCATCATATAAATGAGAAATGGAATCCCCTTCTTTAACTTCTTCATAATAACCACTCCCTAATACTATTATATTACAAAATATATGTAATAGTTATGAATTTGATACTTGATCACTAGGAAGAGCTAATAAGAAGATTGTCACAAGAATCATCGCAAAACCAACAAGATCAATACCCTTAAACGATGTAGATAACCATACAAAGGCAAATAATGTAGCTGAAACAGGTTCAATGCTTGCAATCATACTTGCTTTGACTGGTCCAATATCTACAACTCCCTGTAAATACAATGTAAAGGCAACTGCTGTACCAATGACTATTATACCTATTGTCGCAAGTACTCCAGCTAAGTCTAATGCAGGTACAAGAGTCCATGTCTTGCCTGCACATAATAGCACAATACCACCAAATAACATTCCAATACCTGTGACTGGTACACTACCATAGACTGCCATCAGACGCTTAGGATAGATAGAATATGCAGCAGCTGTAAAACCACAGAATATTCCCCAGAATAATCCTGTTGGAGTAAGTGCTAAGCCATTTAAACGACCATGTGTCGCAATCACAAAGGCACCACCTAAGGCTAAAACAATACATAACGCTTCAATCTTATTTGGTAATCTCTTCGATGTAAGACAAACGAAGATCATGATATAAATTGGTGAAAGATACTGTAATACTGTAGCCGTTCCCGCATTAGATGTATTAATAGCCTGTAAATAAGTAAACTGACACAACATTAAAACAAAACCAAAACCAAATGTTTTAAGCAAGTCTTTCTTTTGACTTACTAAACGTTTCATCGCTTCTTTTTGTGTCAATGCGCCAAATAGTGTAATCAATAATCCTGCAAAACACATACGCATAGATGTGAGCCACATAGGATTGGCTTGATAATGAGTAAATAAGAACTGTCCGCTTGCACCTGAAAATCCCCAGCATGTTCCACCAATTAAAGTGAGAAGTACTCCTCTTTTAAAATGTTTCATAATAATTCCCCCGAAAATATGTTCATATATCATAACACAAACGAATTAAAAGAGAAATAAAAAAGGCAGATTTCTCTGCCTTACTTATTGAACTTGAATGTCTTAATACCTGGATAAACTGCACTATCACCTAAAGCTTCTTCAATACGAAGTAACTGATTGTATTTAGCCACTCTTTCACTTCTACTAGGAGCACCCGTCTTGATTTGACCTGCATTGAGTGCAACAGCTAAATCCGCAATAGTTGTATCTTCTGTTTCGCCTGAACGATGAGATACGATGGCTGTCATGTTTGCGTTATGTGCCATCTTAATGGCTTCTAATGTTTCAGAAAGAGTACCAATCTGGTTTAACTTAATAAGGATAGAATTACCCGCTTTTAATTCAATACCCTTAGATAAACGTTTAGTATTAGTAACGAATAAATCGTCACCTACAAGCTGCACTTTATCTCCTAATTCCTGAGTCATAAGTGTCCAGCCTTCCCAGTCTTCTTCATCTAAACCATCTTCTAATGAATAGATTGGATACTTTTCAACTAAAGAATTCCAATGTGCAATTAACTCTGCAGATGTATAAGTCTTACCTGACTTAGGTAATTTATAGAAGCCTTTCTTATCAGTCTTCCATTCACTTGATGCAGCATCAATTCCAAGTACAAAGTCTTTACCTGGTTCATAGCCTGCATTCTTAACTGCTTCTAGAATAGTTTCAATTGTCTCTTCATCAGTTGATAAGTCTGGCGCAAATCCACCTTCATCACCTACTGAAGTAGCGAGTCCCTTAGATTTTATTAATGACTGTAGTGCATGGAATACTTCAGTCGCCATTCTTAAGGCATCTTTAAAGCTATCAGCACCTACTGGCATGATCATGAATTCCTGTACATCTACAGTATTAGTTGCATGAGCACCACCATTTAAGATATTCATCATTGGGACAGGAAGCTTATTCGCATTCACACCACCAATGAAACGGTATAAAGAAATACCTTCACTCTTAGCAGCAGCCTGAGCAGCCGCTAAAGAAACAGCTAAAATCGCATTGGCACCAAAGTTAGATTTATCTTCTGTACCATCTGCTTCAATCATTAGTTTATCAACATGATATGTATCTCTTGCATCTGCACCAATGACTGCTTTCGCAATTTCATTATTCACATGTTCGACTGCCTTAGAAACACCTTTACCACCAAACTTCTTAGGATCGTTATCTCTTAGTTCTAATGCTTCAAATTCACCTGTAGAAGCACCACTAGGGCTTGCAGCACGTCCTACTGTACCATCCGCAAGTGTCACTTCTGCTTCTACTGTAGGATTCCCACGAGAATCAATAATTTCACGTCCATATACTTTCTCAATTAGATATTTATTCATTGTTTACCTCCAAGTTAGACCTCTCTAACCACGGTTACTCTAGCATAACTATAGTTATTAAACAAGTAAAGTGACCAGAAAAATTGATTTAATATATTTATTGCATTTACCCTATATGTATGATAATTTCTAGTTAGTTACTACTAACTAGAAACTAAAAAAACATATCCTTACAATCCTTAAGAAAAGAGTGGCCACGGCCACTCTTTTTACTTGATATTTAATTGTTGTGAGAGACGATGTGATGCTTGCATCACTCTTATCATTGGTAGATCATGATTAACTGGAGAATCTACACCAAAGTAGACCTTCATAACCATAACCGCAAAGGCATTGGCATCGATAACATATTCAAGATCATGAGGTTGTTTCATATTTGTATAATCCTGATAATAACGTCTTAATTCTGTAAATAACGCAAATAAGGATTTTTGATTTTCCTTCTTGAAAGCATCGATATCAACATATAAGCATCCTTGATTTCCTGATATATATTTCACTAAATGATAGTTCTGACCTTCTGGCATTTCATAACTAACATCAACGCGAGGGACATCCTGAAGACTACAACCAAAAGAGATCAGTTTCTCTAAATAACGTTTCAACATGAGTCTTACCTCCTTCAACATCACACTTGTGATGTTGGTAGTATTTTACACCAAAAATTAAAAAAAGCAAGAATATCACTAGTAATATTTAAGTAGTAAAATCAAGAGATCATCATTATATATGCTTTTTTAGTGCCTCCATATAGGCTTCTCCATAACGTGAAAGTATCATATTCTTTTGTGTAATAGTGCCTACTTTCATAATTTCATCCACTAATAAAGGAACAGAAATAATTGTTTCCCCATTCAATTCTTTAGAGATAATACCAGTAGATACTGTATAACCATTTAAACCTATCAATAAGTTAAAGAGTGTCGCACGGTCTCTTACCTTAATGTTTCTCTTTCTATCCAATGTACTTAATACTTCTTCTGAGAAATAGAAAGAATTATATTCTCCCTGTTCAAAAGAAAGATAGGGATAATCTTCTAAGTCTTTAAGAGTTAATGTCTTCTTATAAGCAAGAGGATGGTGGTAAGAAATAAAGACATGAGGTTTTGCGACAAATAGTTCTTTAAATTCTAAGTTATTCTGTCTGATCATCTTCATGATGACTTCTTCATTCTTAGGGCATGTATAAAGAACACCTATTTCACTTTTCATAGTAGAAACATCTTCGATAATTTCATGTGTCTCTGTTTCTCTTAATGTAAAATCATATTGGTTAACACCAAACTGTCTAATAACATCTACAAAGGCATTAACTGCAAATGAATAATGTTGGCAGGATACACTAAAATGAGGACTTTGGTGTTTATCATTCATATAGCGTTCTTCAAGTAGATCAGCTTGATCCAATACCTGTCTAGCATAACTTAAGAATGTTTCTCCTTCTCTAGATACAATAACACCTTTATTGGTACGTCTAAATATTGTGATATGCATTTCGCTTTCTAATTCTTTAATCGCATTTGTAAGAGAAGGCTGTGAGATAAATAGTCTTTTAGCCGCCTGAGTAATGCTTCCTGTCTGTGCTACCATGACGACATAACGTAATTGATTGAGTGTCATGATTTTCCTCCTTTTCCTGGGAAATTATTTTGTTTTGAGTGTCAGTTCTGCAATCTTTGTCTGACCATCCTGTAAATAGAGTGGTAATGTACGTGACGATGATGTGATAGAATCCTTGTCTGTTTTCTTTAAATAACCTTTAATCCCTTCTTCACTTTCTGCAAGAATGAGATCAGGAACACTACCTACATAGTCTGATAAATCAGGACCATAAGTCTGCCCTGATTCATTTTTAGGATAGCCCTTTTCAATGATTTCCTGGCTATCAGGAATAATCAAATGATTATTAATATAGGCAATCTCAAAGCGAGACATCTCATTTGATATATTTTTCTGAAAATAGAGAACACCACATATAGAAATTATAAAAAAGAGGGGAATAACCCAAAGTATTTTATATTTTGACATCCATAATTTCTCCTTCTTGTGTAAATGCAAGAACCTGTTCTTTATGACCATGTTCTTCTATAAATCTTTCAATGACATCATATTTATTCCAACAATGCATCGGGACAATATAACGCGTATGACATACTTTTAAGAAGTCTGTAACACCTTCATGATAATTATCTTCTAGACGAGGATCTAAAGGAATAAAGGCTACATCTATATCAAAGTCCTTCATCTTTTCTAGTTCTGTATGATAAAGGTTCTTCTGCCAATCAAGCCACTCTTTATCTTCCCCAACCCAATCCCAGTTATTGAGATCTCCTGCATGATAAAGAGTATAACCATCTACTTGTACCATAAACGCAATACCTTCATCATTTGATAAATAAGTACTTACTTCTATATTAGAATCAAAATAAACAATATCATCCTTTAAATAAGAAATAGAATCATCTTCTATTTTCTCAATATCACCAGATAGTAAATAATGAACATCTTTGTATTCATTCTTTAAGTCAAAAATCTTCTTAGAATAATGATCACCATGTCTATGACTTGCAAAGACATAAAGTTTCTTTCCTTCAGGTACTTTTGGAATAGTCCCTGTATAATAATCAAATAACAAGCATGTACGATCTGTTTCTATAAAGAAACTGCTATGAGTTATATAAGTAATTTTCAACATAATACCACCTCTATTTTTGTATTATAACACCTTTGATTCTCTCTTCCATCTATTTTATAATACATGAAAAAGGAGGAAAGTCTATGACAGCATGTTTATATGTCGGTATGGGTGGTTTTATAGGTTCAGTACTACGTTATTTATTCGGTTTGATTCCTTTAAAGACAACACATGGATTTCCATTACTGACTTTATTTATTAATATTCTCGGTGCATTCCTAATAGGTTTTATTAGCACAATAGCTTTAAAGAAGTCTATGAATCCCCACTTAGTTTTACTACTTAAAACAGGATTATGTGGGGGATTTACTACCTTCTCTACATTTACGTTAGAATCCTTTACTTTACATAAGAATGGCAATACAACTCTTGCAATGATTTACATAGTTCTAAGTATAGTACTTGGACTAAGTGCAGTCATTCTAGGTGATTATTGTGCACACTAAAAGGCAGATTTCTCTGCCTTTTTAATTATTTGATTGCTTCTTTTAATGCATGTGCAAACTGATCTGCACAAGATGTATTTTTCATACCACAAGTATTGCCTTCTAGAATAGCTACGATTTCTTCTGCTTCTTTACCTTCTACAAGTTTACCAATGGCTTTTAAGTTACCATTACATCCTCTAGTAAATACAACGTTATGAATTGTGTGACCTTCTAAGTCAAAATCAATAGCAGTTGCACAAGTTCCTTTAGTCTTATAAGTAAAATGTTCCATAACCATATCCTCCATCTCTTATATTAACAAAGGAAGGAATAATGTGGCAAGACCTAAAAAGAAGAAAAAGCCCATACAGTCTGTCACAGTTGTGACAAATACACCTGATGCAAGTGCTGGATCGATATTTAAACGTTTTAAGATAACTGGTACTAAATAACCCGCAATATTAGCTGCAAGCATATTTAAGATCATAGCCAAACCTGCGACTAAACCAAACCATGGGTTACTAGCAAACCACCAGGCACCAAATGCGACAATAATACCAATCACAATACCTGATAATAAGCCAACTGTAATTTCTTTACAGAAAATCTGGAAGGCATTGTCTTTATCCACTTCACCCAAAGATAAACCACGACATAAGATAGTAAGTGATTGTGTACCTGCATTACCACCCATTCCAGTAACAATGGACATAACTGAAGATAAAGAGACAACTTTCGCAATAGTAGATTCAAAATTAGCAACAACTGCAGCAGCCATAACAGCTGTAAATAAGTTGACAATAAGCCAAGGAATACGGCTTTTTGCGGATTCTAATACCGTAGAATCTACACGTTCTTCACCACTCATACCAGCCATTAAGTTGATATCTTCTGTTGTTTCTTCTTCCATGACATCCATAACATCATCAATTTCAATCACACCAAGCATATGATACTCTGAATCTACAACTGGCATCATATAGAAGCCATATTTCATAAACTTCTTAGCTACTTCTTCCTGGTCCATATTAATATCTACTGTTTTTACATTAGGATTCACAATATCCATGATTGGTGTATCGAAAGGAGAAGATACAATATCTCTTAATGAAATAACACCTTTTAATACCTTTTCTTTATCTAAAACATATAAGTAATAGGTTGTATCTTCTTCAACCTGAGTCTGTAAGAACTCCAATGTCTTTAATACTGTATTATTCGCTTTAATAGAAATGAATTCTGTTGTCATGATACCACCAGCAGTGCTTGGATCATATTTCAACAGGCTCTCAATATGTGTCTTATCCTCTATGTCTAATTTAGATAATACATCTGCACGTTCTTCTGGATCATCTAGTTCACCAATCAAATCGGCTAATTCATCATCACTCATCTCATCTAGGATAGCACTCTGACGATCTTTAAGGAATGTTTTAAGGATTTCATACTGTTCATCTTCATCCTCTTCTTCCTCAATAACATCCGCAATAATATCATTTGGAAGTTTAGAAAGAATATTATTTAACTGACTATGATGATCCTGTAATACATCAAGAATATCCGCGGGGTGAATATCGTCTATCGCTTCCTGAATCTGTTCTGAAGTCCCATTTATTAAGAGACTAGCAAGATGTTCTTTTGTCATCTTATCCATGTTATTCACCCTCCTTGTATATATAAAAGCCCTTTGCCATTTTATCATTTTTTATGTTAAATCTAAAGCCTTATGATGTAAAAACTAGTACAAAAAAAGTCATCGTTTAGATGACTTTCATAGCGCCCTGCTGTCTGATATGAGTGACATAACAACAATGTTTACCCATATACTTTTCTATTTCATTCTTATACTTTCTTGCATAATCATTTTCAACAAATACCTGGATAGTCCCTTCAAAACCAGGGCCATGTACTCTTACTACACCCTTATCTTTTAGAATCTTTTCACTCATACAGATTGCGAGAGAAATGTTCTGATGAGAAGGATCTTTTGAAGAATAAACATTCTGTAAATATTCAAATGAACTATTACCAGAACGCTTCACCTGGATCTTAAATTCATTAAAGTTACCATCTCTTAGTGCCTTTAATTCTTTATTCACACGCTTTTCTTCACTATAGAAATGCATTGCACGTAAGATAGCTCTATCTGAACATACTTTACGCATTGGAATAATATGATCATAGAATTCATTTTCATCTACTTCTCTTAAGAATTCTTTACCAAAATATTTGGCTACTGATCTCATTTCTTCAATAATGGCACGATATTCTTTCGTTAAGTTAGCTGGTACATCTTTAGTATCTACAATACATAAAGAATGATTGAACTGTTCAAACTTGATCATCTGTTTCTTAATAAGTGGTTTCCTAGGATCCTTGAAATCAATCTTAATTAAGCCACCAATCGCACAAGCTGCCTGGTCCATTAAACCACATGGCTTACCAAAATAGATATTTTCAGCATACTGTGCAATCTGTGCAATAATTAATGAGTTAATTGAACCACTATTGTATAAACCATTAAGAATAGTGGCAAGAAGAACTTCTATTGCAGCACTTGATGACATACCTGAATAAAGTGGTACTTCACTTGTAATATAAGCTTTAAAACCGCCTACTTCATAACCTAGTTTCTGGAACTGAGACACAATACCTTTAATTAAAGATTCAGTTGTACCCTGTTCATCAAAAGCTAACCTTAATCCTGTTTTACTAATTGTAATAGGGCGAATATCTGGGAATCCTTCAGACACAAGTCTTACAACATTGTCATCTGTAGGTGTTACAACCGCAATAATATCACGGTTTACAGCACATGCAAGCATCTTACCATGCTGATGATCTGTATGCATACCACAGATTTCACTACGTCCTGGTGCACTATAGATTTCTACTTCTTCATCACCATATAATTCAATGAATTTTTTCAAAGCAGCGACATAACGATTTTTCTGCTTTGTAAGTCTGGCATCTTCTGTATAAAGATCCTTGATCAGAGCTTTGTATTCCCCTTTGTTAAATCCTGTAATAATCTTACTTGCTTTTTTCACTTAAATCACCTCGAATATATATATGAAATTATTGTTAGTTATCTATTAAGATTTTAACATTTCTTACTATGGTTGTACACTTCTAGACAAATGAATATTCGAAATTAATCACACAATAGTATGTTGTATTCATTTCTTTGACCTTAGAAGTAATTAATTTATTAAGTTCCTTCTTACTATATTTATCATCCTTCATTAATACATCAAAGACAAGATTAGTATGTGTAGGACCTCTCACTATTCTAAAGTCATGGATAGAAAGTGATGAATCAATAGATTCTACAATACTTGTCATTTTATCTCTTAATTCATTTGTGAGTGTATCATGGATATCAATAGGATCCATATGAATTGTAGTAAGGATATGAAATTTCTCCATCATTGCACGTTCAATGTTATCTATTTCATCATGCGTTGTCATCATATCTATAGAAGCATCTACTTCACAATGAACAGTTAAATAACGACGTCCTGGGCCATAATCATGCATCATCAAGTCATGAACACCCATAACACAGTCATAACTCATCAAATAGTCTTCTATTTCTTTAATTGTTTCTGGTTCTGGTTTAATACCAAGAAGTGGATCAATGGTTGATTTTGCGATAGAGATGCCAGAAATGACAACAACAACAGAGACTGCCGCACCAATGAGACTATCCACTGGTAGATCAGTAACTAAAGAAGCTACTAGAGCCACAATAGTGGCAGAAGTTGCCATGACATCATTCATACTATCCTGGGCAGCTGCTTCTAATGCGGTTGAGTTGATTTCTTTACCCGCTTTACGATTAAAGTAACCCATCCATATCTTAACGAATACTGAGAATATCAAAGCAATAAGTGCAGGAACACTGAACTTGACTGCTTCTGGATTAAAGAGTTTTAAGACTGCATCCTTTAAACTCATTAAACCAACTAAAATAATTAAAAAAGATATACCTAAACCTGTAATATATTCAAAACGTCCATGACCATATGGATGTTCTGCATCAGGATGCTTATTGGCTAGCTTAAAGCCAAAGAAAGTCGCAATGTTACTTCCTGCATCAGATAAGTTGTTGTAACCATCTGCAACAATAGAAACAGAATGAACTAATGTTCCAAAAATAAGTTTAAACACTACAAGTATAATATTACATACTATAGAAATAATAGAACAGACTGTTCCATATTGTTCCCTTACATGTGCATCTTCTGTATTCTTATAATCACGTACAAATGTCTTTATTAATAAATGATACATAAATATTCCCCCTTAACTATTAAAAAAGAGAAAGGAACCTTTCTCTAAAAAATTGAAACAATTTTTCTAACGTAAACGTTTCTTCCCTCACGTCTTACAAGTTCTAATTCATCCATCTCATCAAGATAGCCTTTAATCTTTGCGGCATTGACTTTCTTATTCGCAATCTTAACTAACATCTCAATAATTGCAGGAGAATCATCTTTTACATAGGCATTATTATCCTGATCATAATGTGGTTTATTCAATAATGTATTTAATACAGCCACATAAGCCCATTTGACTTCTAGTCTTATAAGATTATACTGCATCCCATTAAATAATTCACCAGGAATGTAGTATTGATCATTTTTTTCGCCATTTAGTTC
The DNA here is from genome assembly GCF_002299355.1 of Catenibacterium sp. UBA627. Taxonomy (NCBI): domain Bacteria; kingdom Bacillati; phylum Bacillota; class Erysipelotrichia; order Erysipelotrichales; family Coprobacillaceae; genus Catenibacterium; species Catenibacterium sp. UBA627. The sequence goes on along the minus strand of NZ_DBPF01000032.1, from coordinate 9,389 downwards.
TTCTACATCATCTTTTGTAAGTATTTCTATCATCTTTATCTCTCCCATCTCGCCTATTATAACATAGACTTAATTATCTTTCACTCTTTTTGTGAATGTAGTTACATCTTCAAAACCAATATCATGATAATGTTTTAAAACATCTTCTACATGTTCTCCTACACGATCACTTGTATGAGAATCAGTACCCACTGTAATTATTGTACCACCCAGTTCTTTATAACGCTTCACAATATCAAAACTAGGGAAACCGCATGTCTTATTTAATGCATATCCTGATGTATTGACTTCAATACCCTTACCCTTTTGAATAAGTGTCTTTAAGATTTCATCAATAATATCCTGATACAACTCATGTTCTACATGTTTATCCTCATACGGACCATAACGCATAATATAGTCTAAATGACCTAAACAGTTGAAACAGTCAAATGTCTGTACACATTTTAATGTTTCTTCAAAGAATTCTCTATGTGCTTCTTCTTTTGTTTTACCCTTGAAGAATTCTCCATAATAGAATTCTGTATGATGAATAACATGAATAGAACCAATAACATAATCAAAAGGACATTGTGCTACAAAAGTGTTGATTTCATCAATATGATCCATGTCTAATCCAACTTCTACACCAATCTTAATAGTAATACGATCTACATATTCATTCTTCAAGGCACTCAGTTCCATGAAATATGCATCTGTATCGAGATCAAATGTATCAATAGGATAATCAAAATCACGATGATCAGTAAAACATATTTCATCTAATCCCATTCTAATTGCCTGTTCAATATGTTCACGAGGACTTGCTTCACTATCACCGCTAAAATGTGTATGCATATGATAATCAATCTTACGCATTAAGTCCACGCTCCTTCTTATATTCCTCTAATACTTCTGTTTCAGAGAAATGGCGTGTCACTTCATCTTCACCTATCATATACGTTTCATGACCTTTACCAAGTAATAAGACAACATCACCTTTACAAGCCATATCTAATGCATGATAGATGGCTTCTTTACGATCAGGAATAATCGTATATTCACCATGATACTTATCAATACCCACTACGATGTCCTTGCAGATATCTACAATCTTTTCTCCTCTTGGGTTATCTGCAGTCAAGATAGAATAACCACCATGCTTTGCAACTACTTCACCAGATTCATATCTTCTTGTTTTAGAACGTTTTCCTCCACTGCCATAAACTACAATTAACTTATTAGGATTGTATTGTTCTACAGTAGAAATAATACTTTCAAAAGAAACACCATTATGCGCATAATCGATTAATACGCTATAATCAGGTGAGACATGCATGACTTGTCCTCTACCTAATACATGAACCTGTGGTAATGTATTTTGTATATCCTTTGTAGGGACATCAATTAAATAACAGATCATAATAGCGACTAATGCATTATAAGCATTGAACTTACCTGGCATAGAAGCTTTAAAAGAGGCATTAATTAATCCCTTTGTATCAAAGGTAATACCTAATTCACCATTCTCATTATAAAGTTCAATATGGAGAGCTTTAAGGTCACTGTCTTTTTCAATACTGTATGTTAATACCTTGCAAGGAACATCCTTTGTGAACTCTTCAAAATGTTCATCATCCTTATTAAATAAACCAACCTGACAGAAATCAAATAAATGTTTCTTACATGCCATATATTCTGCAAAATCTTTATGTTCATTAGGTCCAATATGATCAGGTGAAATATTTGTAAAGACACCATAATCAAATTCAATACCAGCGACACGATTCATCTTTAAAGCCTGACTTGATACTTCCATGACACAATATTCACAATCATGTTCTACCATCTTTCTCATGATACGCTGTAATTCATAAGATTCTGGTGTTGTATTGGCTGTAGGTTCATGGATATCTCCAATAAAAGTACCATTTGTCCCAATAATACCAACTTTCTTACCTGCATGTTCTAGAATAGACTTGATCATTAATGAAGAACTCGTCTTACCCTTAGTCCCTGTAATACCAACAACCTTTAATTCTTTACTAGGATAATTAAAATAAGAACAAGATAATAAAGCCAACGCAATACGCGTATCCTTGACTCTAATATAAGTCATCCCCTCTTTCAAAGGGACATCCTGAGAAATCACAATCGCATGGGCTCCCTTTTCAATCACCTGATCAATAAAATCATGTGCATTAAAAGCAGCACCAACCATACAGACAAATAAGCTGCCTTCTTCTACCTTACGCGAATCATAGACTAATGTTGTAATATCTACATCTTTATTCCCAATGATTTCATATTCAAAACCATTTAATAACTCTTCTAATTTCATAAAAACACCTCTCTTAAATGATTATAACAAAAAAAAAGAGAGAATTAAATCTCTCCTCTTGTATGGAATACTTTTTTGTTGCCTGTCACCTTATGTCTTTCCTTTAATTTATCTAAAACATCATCTACAGTTAAACCATAGGCATTCATTAAGACTAGTACATGATAATATAAATCACCGATTTCACCAATTAAATCTTCTTTAGATGTATTCTTAGCTGCAATAACTGTTTCAGTAGCTTCTTCTCCAACCTTCTTGCAGATCTTATCAATACCTTCATTTAATAAGTAGTTTGTATAAGATTTTTCTACTGGATGTACTTTTCTATCTTCAATAAGATCATAAAGCTCATGCGCAAAATCACTATTGTCATAAGGAATCACTTCATTAAAGAAGCAAGAATAAGAACCTGTATGACAAGCAGCTCCGACCTGTTCTACATAAATAACGATTGTATCTAAATCACAATCCAAATAAAGACCTTTAATATGCTGGAAATGTCCTGATTCTTCCCCTTTATGCCATAGCTTATTTCTAGAACGTGAATAGAACCAAGTATCTCCTGTTTCTAACATCTTTTCATATGCTTCTTCATTCACATAAGCAAGCATTAATACCTGTTTAGTCTTGACATCCTGTACAACAGCAGGTACAAGACCATTCATTTTCTCAAAATCTGGTTTCATTACTTATTTCTCCTTACTGGAATACCTGCCTGTGCGCAGGATTCCTTAACTTCATCCACTGTGGCTTCACCAAAGTGGAATAAACTTGCAGCTAATGCAGCATCGCAGTCTGTTTCTTTAAAGACATCTACGATATCTTCTTTACCACCACAGCCACCACTTGCGATAACTGGAATATTGACTGCTGCCACTACTGCCTTCAACATATCGATATCAAATCCATCTCTTGTTCCATCCGCATCCATACTTGTAAGAAGTATTTCACCCGCACCAAGAGATTCACATTTCTTAACCCATTCTATTAAATCGAGTCCAGTATTTGTACGTCCACCTGCGACATAGACATCCCATCCAGAATGGTCTTCTCGTGCTTTCGCATCTACTGCCACAACAACACATTGAACACCAAACTCATCACTGGCTTCCTTAATAATATTTGGATTCTTTACGGCAGCTGAGTTAACAGATACCTTATCTGCACCTGCTGCAAGAATCATACGAAAGTCTTCGACAGTACGAATACCGCCACCCACACATAGTGGAATAGAAAGTTCATCAGCCCCTCTTTGGATCAGATCCTTGATGATATCTCTATTTTCATATGTAGCAGTAATGTCTAGAAAGACAACTTCATCTGCACTTTGACGGTCATATTCTTTTGCTAGTTCAATTGGGTCACCAACATCCTTCAGGCCAACGAAATTAACACCTTTTACAACCTTCCCATCTTTAATATCTAGACAGGGAATAATTCTTTTAGCCAGCATTTTCAATGACCTCCTTTAGATTAATACGCCCTTCATAATATGCCTTACCTACAATACAAGCATAATAATCACGTTTATTTACTTCATAGACATCTTCATCATCTTTTACACCACCAGAGACTACAAAGTTAATCTTAGAATTAGCATGTATTTCTTCATAAAGAGGGAAAGAAGGACCTGTGAGAGTACCATCCTTAGAGATGTCCGTACATACTATATATTTCACACCTCTCTCTTCTAGTTGATGAATAAATGTCAGATAATCTACATCACTTGTTTCAAGCCAGCCGGCAATACTGACCTTTCTATCTCTTACATCTACCCCTACGACTATTCTTTCTGGTCCATACTTTTTTAATGCTTCATCAAGAAAAGCAGGATTCTTAATTGCAGCCGTACCAAGAATCACACGATCTACCCCAATCTCATCTAAATACATAGAGACTGTATCCATATCACGAATACCTCCTCCTAATTCCATGGGAATAGAAATAGCAGCACGTATTCTTTTAATTGTTTCTTTATTAGTTGCATGGGCATCTTTTGCACCATCTAGATCTACTACATGGAGATACTTTGCACCCATCTTCTCAAATCCTGCTGCTAATTCTTCAGGATGTGATGAATAAACAACTTTCTTATTGTAATCACCCTTATAAAGACGGACTGCTTCTCCATCTTTTAAATCAATGGCTGGAATAACTAACATGAAACCAACTCCTTAAAGGCACGTAAGATCTTCTTACCAATCTCTCCACTCTTTTCAGGGTGGAACTGCGTACCCATGACATTATCTTTATATACAAAAGCAGTAATCTTCTTACCACCATAATTCACATAAGCTCCAATCTGATTTTCTGGACAATGAGCACTATATGAATGTACAAAGTAGACATAATCGCCTTCTTCTACATACTTTAATAAAGGATGAGACTGTTTAACAACTAACTGGTTCCAACCCATATGTGGAAGTTTTGCATCGACTTCCATCTTATCGACAGAACCTTTTAAGAATCCTAATCCTTTTGTATATCCATTCTCACTGCCTTCTTCAAATAAAAGCTGCATCCCAATACAAATACCAAGTATTGGTGTTCCCTTGTCCTTCACTTCATTAAGTACAGGCACAAGATGACATGCTTCTAAATTACTCATAGCTGCAGGAAATGCGCCAACACCTGGAAGAATAATGCCATCCGCCTGACGAATAACTTCAGGATCATTTGTGACAACTACATCCATCCCCTGTCTTTTACAGGCATTTGTGACTGATCCAAGATTTCCCACATGATAATCAACAATCGCAATCATTTATAACACTCCTTTACTTGATACTACCTGCCCAATGTGGGCTTCATCAATTGTGACAGCCTCCTTGATGGCACGTGCCATAGATTTAAATATTGCCTCTATAATATGATGTGTATTCTTACCATAATGTTCATTAATATGTAAAGTCATGAAGCAGTTATAGGCAAATGCACGGAAGAATTCTTCTGTCATTTCTACTTCATAATTACCTAGATGAATATTATCTAGTTCTACATTAAAAACTAAATAAGGACGTCCACTGAAATCTAAGTCAGTCGTCACAAGTGCTTCATCCATAGGAATAGTAAAATGACCATAACGGGTAATACCACGCTTATCACCTAAAGCTTTATTGAAGCACTGTCCTAAAACAATCCCTAAGTCTTCTACAGTATGATGAGAATCAACCTGTAGATCACCCTTACATCTCACCTTTAAATCAAAATTACCATGGAAAGCAAGAAGCTCAAGCATATGGTCCATGAACCCTACACCTGTATCCACATCTGCTTCTCCTTTACCATCAATATTTAAAGAAACATATACATATGTCTCTTTTGTCTGTCTTTCTATTTCTGCCTGTCGCATAAATTAATCCTCAAAACGTACCTTGATGCTATTAGCATGTGCATCTAAACCTTCTAGATGTGCAAACTTCATAATATCATCTTTGAATGTACCAAGTACTGCCTGTGGATAATAGCTGAAAGCAGAATGCTTTATGAAATCATAAACACCTAAAGCACTATAGAACTTAGCAGTACCACCTGTTGGTAATACATGGTTTGTACCACTCATATAGTCACCTAATGGTTCTGGTGTATATTCGCCTAAGAATATAGAACCAGCGTTCTTGATATTTGGTAATTGTTCTAGTGGGTTATCTACTAATACTTCTAAATGTTCAGGTGCAATCTTGTTAGATAAGTTAATGCCTTCCTTGATACTATCTACAATAACAGCACCACCATAGTTGTCTAATGAAGACTTGATGATGTCTTTACGAGGTAAATATTCTACCTGTCTAACTAATTCTTCATCTACATTCTTTACTAATTCTTTTGAAGTTGTAATAAGAATCGCACTAGCAAGCTTATCATGTTCAGCCTGGCTCATTAAGTCAGCTGCGATATATTTAGGATTTGCATTCTCATCAGCAACAATAAGAATTTCACTAGGTCCGGCAATCATATCAATATCAACGACTCCATAACATAACTTCTTGGCAGTTGCGACAAAGATATTACCTGGACCTACAATCTTATCTGCCTTCGTAATTGTATCTGTTCCATAAGCAGCAGCGGCAACACCCTGTGCTCCACCACATTTATAAATCTTAGTGATACCAGCCACATAGGCAGCAGCTAAAATAACATCAGAGACCTTACCATCCTTCTTTACTGGTGTAATAATATAAAGATCTTCTACACCCGCAAGCTTTGCAGGTACAGCATTCATCATAACAGTAGAAGGATAAGTAGCAGTTCCACCTGGTACATATAAAGCCACTGTTGCGATTGGACGCACTAATTGTCCCATGACAACACCATTATCCTTATACATAGTCCATGATTTTTCAATCTGGTTCTTATGATATTCAGTGATCTGATCCTTTGTGCGTTCTAGAATCTTCATGAATTCAGGACCTACCTTAGTAATAGCATCCATGATTTCCTGTTTAGAAACGATGAAATCATCCTTTCTAGAGACATGGAAACCATCAAACTTAGCACAGTATTCCTTTAATGCATCATCCCCATTTTCACGTACATTATTAATGATCTCACTGACTGCCTTATTGACTTCTTCAGATATTTCAGTTTTTCTTGTATGAAGTTTATTTTCTAGTTCTTCATAGTTTCCTTTATAAATCAATTCTTTTAACACTTTAATGATCCCCCTTCTTTAGTGCATCCACTAGTTTGAATATTTCATCCTTCTTATATTTTAAAGCCACTTTATTCACAACCATTCTTGTAGAAATATCTGAAATCTTTTCAATCACTTCAAGACCATTGGCCTTAAGTGTAGATCCTGTTTCTACAATATCTACAATCGCATCAGATAAACCAACTACGGGTCCCAACTCTACAGAACCTTCCAGTTTAATAATTTCTACATCCTCCTGTTTAGATGCGAAGTATTCTTTTGCGGTCTTTGTATATTTAGAAGTAATACGTTTACGACGATTAAATGTCTTTGTGCGGTATTCTGGGTAAGCCGCTAACGCAAAATAACATTTACCAATCTCTAAATCTAATAACTCATAATAATCATCAAAATCAGATTCATCCAAAGTATCCTTACCGACAAATCCAACATCCACAATACCGTGTTCTAGGAAAGTCAATACATCATTTGCTTTCGCAAAGATCATTGAAATACCATCCTTTGTCTCTATTAATAACTCACGGTCTTTATTAAAAATAGGATCCATATCAAAGCCCTGCTGCTGTAATAACTTACATACCTGCTTTTCTATTCTTCCTTTAGTAATCGCAATCTTAATCATTGGCTTCATTCTCCTTTCCTATTGCATCCAATACATTATTCAAATGATATGAGAATCCAATAGAAGGTACGTTCTTATAGAAATGATCAAACAAATGATCATAACGTCCTCCCTGGAGAATTGGATGGGCACTATAATAAGAGAATCCCTTCATCATAATACCTGTATAATAACTTCTCTCAGGTACCATACATAAATCAAAGATAATATTCTCTTTATGCTTAGAGAACTCATACAATGATTCCATCTCTTCAATAGCCTCTAGAAGTTCATCATCCTTCACAATCTCTTTCACTTCTCTTAAACACTTAATATCCCCAAAAGCACTAGGAAGAATTAATAAGAGTTTGTTTAAATCTTCATCAAAATCATGTGCTTCTACTAAATGTTTCATATCAGAACTTTTCTTTTTCTTTAAGATATCAGTGAGAGAACGATCCATTACAAGAGCCATTAAACGCTTATAGAACTTTGCAGAACCAAGTTCTAGTTTTAAATCACTTAAACCAATATTCTGCATTGTTTCTTCAATAAGTGATAAGCATTCCTGATCTCCCTCACGTCCTGGAAGACCAAACAACTCAATACCACCCTGAAACAATTCAGAACTTCTACCTTTATGTCGTGCCTGGGTACGATATACCTTACCAAAATAACTATAACGTCTTACTTCATCTGTATGAGCGTTACTATAAATACGTGCAATAGGTACAGTAAAGTCAGTTCTTAAAGTGATACGCTTTCCTTCATGGTTAATGAACTGAAACATTGTTTCTTCATTTGTCCCAAAACCACTTAACAAGTCTGCATATTCAAATGTAGGTAATAATAGTTCCTGGTAGTCATGTGCATTGAATGTCCTTCTTAAATGACCTTCAATTGTACGCATTAAAGAAGCGTCCATTCTAGTTGCATCATTACTTTCTTCAGGAATCAGATATTTAAATTCTTCCAAAGTTATGTCCCCCTTATATATAAAAAGGAACAGGTCCAATGACCTGTTCCCTTATGTCATTGTTTCGTGTCCGTTTTTTTGAGTTGTATGTCAAAACGGGCTGTATCTAATTGATATAACCCTAACTAGAACCACGATGGTGATGGTGTAAATTGTTGACAAAAATTGTGTTTTTCATAAATAATCACCTCAGTTTTTAATATACTACCACATTTCACTTATAAAAAAAAGCATTTTAATACAAAAAGAGCCTTAAAAAAGGCTCTCAATTATAAAATGAAACTGGAATTAAATTTTTATATAAATCTACCATGTAAAAATTGATATCTTTTCTAAAACAACTGTTTAACATAATCTTGCAGACGATGTAGTATTCGTACAATCAAAATAGTTTCTTTAGTAATTTGATAAAATATAATGTAATTATCACATGTTAAAATTCAAAATCCACCATCAATATTATTTTCTAAATACCATACTGGTCCAAGTCGGGGATATTCCTTAATTTCACCAATTTTATTGAGAATTCCTTTTACTGTTTTTTCTGCTGCAATCGGATTATTCAAATCACCATAGATATAATCATAAATTTTATCCAAATCTTTTCTTGATTTTAGTGAATAAAATATTTTAATCATTGTTGAATCTCTTTTCAAAATGTTTTAGCATTTCATCTTCACCAATCCACCCTTCTTCATTCGCAGAAACAACACTTTCATTTAACATGCTCATAAGTTCCATCTCAGCAACAAGTTTATCGTACTTCATTGCTTTTTCATACATTTCCTCCTGTTCATTAATATCCATAATCGTAAAACAACCATGACCATTTTTTGTT
>NZ_DBPF01000107.1:0-3729 GCF_002299355.1 Catenibacterium sp. UBA627 | reverse complement strand
AGGTCTTAGCCCGTATTCTTATTCAATACAGTCTACATAAAGTTTTGCCTGATTACGTCCTACACGAGGATCTACACTTGTTTTCTTTGCTTCTATAACAGCAATAATCTTTCCTGTTCTTCCACGTAATATATAATCCACAAAACCTACTTGAGACTCTGTTGGAATATAATGAACAGGACATTCTTCCTCTACATTTGTATCAAAATCCCATCCTGCTTCCTTCAGCATGAAATCAATATAAAGCTGTCTTGTCCTCCATTCAGGAATCTTATTCACATAACATATTTAACAGCTTTATCTTCTTTTCTCTTAGCTGCCCCTTGTCTTCTTAATTTCTCATTTTCAGCAACTAATCGAGCCAGTTCTTCTTTTTGTTTTTCTTCTTTTTCTTTCTGTTTATTAAGAATATCTCTTACCTGTTCTTTTAGATCCTTATTCACAAACATATGTGTTTGATCAGGTAACTTAGTAGGATCAAATTCAGGTAATTGTTGTTGATAATCTACTCCATAAGAATAGTTCATCCAGTTAACAAGTCTATAGAGATTATTTAAAGCAAGAACTGCTTCTTCTCTTTTTACTTTTCTACTTGTATGTACTGCAAAATTTTCTAAAGTAATAACATATCTAATTCCTTCATAGATTTCTGTTGGAATAATTTGTTTAAATGTATATTCATTGACTAAAGCACTTAGATTATCTCTATAAGGCATCTGTAAGTCTATGTCATTCTTATACATGTAATGTATGCTTGTTCTAATGCACGTCTTGTAAGTATTGCACAGTTAGCAGGTGATACCATTAATCCTTTTTCTGCTTCTATACATGTAAAAGCAAAGTCCTGGAATTCTGTTTTGTTTTTTAAAAAAGTAAAGTTCAACAGTATCATCCCTTCTTGTTTCTATTATATCCTAAAAAAGAACTTTATTGGGAATAAAAGATGAATGAATTATTGGTATTACTTGAAAAGTCTGAAGAGGATATTAGAAATGGTAGAGTAGCACCTATAGAGGATACTTTTAGAGAACTAAGAGATATGTTAGGTAGCAGTCATTAGCAGCTAAAGCTGCTTTTTTAGTGGTTAAAAGATTAAGGATCTTATGAGGAATAGTGAGCGGTTACTGAGAAGCCTTGTTTTTGATGGCTTCTAACAGTTTTCTAACCTTCTTAGAATTCTGATAACTTAAAGTGAAGCTCTTATTTATTTTTCTGAGCAGTTCTTTAGATAAATCAGGATTTATAGAGAACTTCCCTTCTCAATTATTCACCCTATCAAGCCACAAACTTTCTATATGATTCCTTTACATTATTCTGATTAACCATAGCATAATGCATAGTCGTATCTATCTGTGAATGACCCAATAAACTCTGTACCTGTTCAATAGGCATTCCCTTATCTATAGCTCTAGTAGCTACTGTTCTTCTAAACTTATGAGGATGTACTCTATGAATACCTAAACGTCTACCTAAATTCCTTAATCTTATCTCTACACCACTAATCTGTAACCTATTAAGTGTATTTTTATTCTTGCATCAAAGTATACAGGTCTTTCTTTATTACCCTTACCAAATACAACACATTCTCTATTCTCAAAATCGATATCTTCTATATTGATATTCACTAGTTCTCCTACTCTCATACCTGTAGAAGCCAACAAATCAATAATAGCCAAGTCTCTTAAATTATCACAACTATCCCTTAAACACTCTAAAGACTCATCCGATAAAGTTTCTTTAATCACCTTATCTGTCTTTATTTTATGAATTCTCTTCATAGGACTCTTAAGAATATAGTTTTCTTCTTCTAGCCAAGAGAAGAAGCTACTTAGATTTCTTCTAATATTATCAATACTTACCTTAGAACAATTGTTTATCTTCTGATAATCAGTAAGATATGTTCTTAAATGATCTGTAGTCATATGTGTAAAATGTATATCTGTTCTATTCTCCAACATCACTAAAGTAGACTTATAGTATTGAGTTGTTCTTTTTGAATATCCTTCTATCTCTTTAGATGCAATAAACTTATCCATGAGTTCCACAATAGAATATTCAAATATATCCTGAATAATATCTTCTTGCATAATAAAAGTTACGTTATCCAGACAAGACTTTAATGTTCTATGTAACATTTCCATCTGTGCATTGTCTAGATAATGTAACAATTTCTGTTCAATTTCTTTAATAGTGGTTTCTTTTATGTTGATAACCTCCGTTACCAACATCATCTACACCCTATTAAACAAATTTATTCAATTATATTAACCAAAATACTCTTGCATTAAGCTATCGAATAGTTCTTGTGATGCTTCTAATGACTTCTGTATTCGATGCCTTGATTTATCGATTTCTTCTACGAATGATGCGAACTGGTTCTGGAGTTCTAGAGGGGGAATCATAATTTCTAAAGATTCCAATTGTTGCTTATTTATCGCCTCTCTTGTAGCACCACTTTTAGCTATCTGTAATAATTTACCTTGATAGTTTTCATTCACTAATAATCCTTGTAAAAATATAGGATTTATTTTTTCTCTACAACGTAAAATACAAACATGTTGGTTAACTCTTGCTGGCAAAACATCTGAAGGTACAACACAACATCTCGCAACTGATGCACCAGTTATATTAAATAATAAATCATCATGCTCTACCACTACATTGTTTAACTTTTCTGCTTGATCTAACTTTATATGTGCTAAGTCCTTATACTCAAAATATGCATTATGAACATTCATGCTTCTTATCAAAGAGATACCTTCATCGATATAAGATTCTTTACCTCCTCTAGGAGTTGAGCCAGAACCTATCTTAGTACAAATATCCTTAAGAACATCAGTATTCCACAACATATCGTTTTTAACTGGATCCCCAAACATCTCCACAAATCGGGCTTTAATTAGCTCGTCCAATAATTTAATTTCACCATTATACTTATCAAGCAGCGATTCTACTTTAGATAATTTCTCAACTATATCATTTTGTTCTTTAAGTGAAACAAGTGGCATATTCATTTTCTTCAAATGACTCGGTCCAAAATTTAGCTGAGCTGATCCAGTAATAAATTTTGACAATTGTTGTTTGAAATGAATAGACTTCAAATAATACATAAAATACTTGATATTTAGTCTCTTACTGTCAATCACTTTAAATCTAATTGTACTAGTATTCATGCATAAAGGAAGCATGCTACTATCAACAAATCCCATTTTTCTATCAAAATATTCTACTTTAATCCCTGAACTAGCTATTATAAAATCTCCATCATCACATAAAAAATGTTTATACCTACCATAAGCTTCATCTTCAGAAATATATCTATCTGATGTAGACAAATCTACTTTTCCATTAACTAAATTAGCAACATTTAATAACTTAACGCCACTTTGAGTATATTGTGTATTTCGAACTCCTGGTCCTTCTTGAAAAAATAATAAGTCTGATATTTTAATCCATTCTTTCACCATAACTCTATAAATGCAGATTTATCACCCACATTTAGCTGCCACTCAAAATGTGATTAAATATACTCACATCGAGATAATGTAAGTTCTCACGAACATTACTTACTATGTCATCGTGTATGCTTTGGATTGACAAAAATCATATCTACTCACAAGTTCTTGTACACTCCATAGTCGTAAATTCCCGAAATAGCCTTCGGTACATACCTACGCTTGCGTTTATTTATGCAACTTCGTAAGTTGTAGCATCTCTCAGATTAGTAGC
>NZ_DBPF01000108.1:2821-9413 GCF_002299355.1 Catenibacterium sp. UBA627 | reverse complement strand
GAAGTTTCCTATATGTATTATACTATTTCTTACTCCAAATTTCTCTATCAGATGCATTAACGGCATTCATCCCCCACCTATATTCTATATTGAGGTGGGGGGGTTCTGCCTGTTTTTTAGATAAAATGTATATCATGTTCTACCGCATATTGAATCACTTTATTTGTCGCTACCCAGCAAGTGATAACTTTACTTATTTTTGTTTGATCATCCCCAAACAATATACGATCTCTTGTGCAGCTTCTATTCACCCATTCACCTTGTGACTCTAATAAGTCTATGATGTCTCTTATTATCATATGTTGCACTCCTTTCTTATAATTATACACAAAAAAAGACATTCTTAATCAAGAATGTCTACCTGTATTGCATTAATTGTCATCAAACTTGTAAAGTCATTAATAGATAATGTACCTACAATCTTTACTGTCTGTCCCTGTTTAAACTTATCAATCTTATATCCTGGAGTATAGATGATTGTATCAATACCACCTACATTAGGAATAAAGAAGCTTAACTTGATACGATCATAATAATCCTTTACAGGAGCACTATGAATCTTTAAACCTTCAATAGAGATAAGAGTCTTTTCCTGTCCTATGCCAAATGGTGATAATACCTGTAAGTATTCTTCTATATTTGTCTTAGATAAGTCTGAGATTTCTAATGGAATCACATCTTTTTCTGTACCATCATCAATATAATCTTCATTAATGAAGTATCCAGCATTGATTTCATCCGCAATAGGTGCAACAGAACGGAATTTACCAGTACCAGGACAGCCATAAATCAAATACTTAACCATCTTTTTCGCATTATTTAAAGATTCAAGGTAATGTGCCATCTTATAAGTAATAGAATCAGCCATAACCTGTTCATTATATGTCTTCTTGAATTCTCTTTGACGCATATTGTTTTTCTGTCTTGTCTTAGGTGTTAATGCAATAAATTCAATTGCATCAAAACGACAGTCATTTAATAAACCTAAAGTCTTCTTTAAATGATATCGATTAGAATTACGTAAAGGAGTTCCTTCAGCCTGAATACCAATACCTGCAAGAGAAGCTAAATACTGATTCTCTTTACCAAGTAATGTATTAATAAGCTGTAATACAAGTAAGCTCTGTGCAGCATCTTCATCCTTATAGTGACCACCAGGTACTAATGGATAAACATCATTTCCATTTCTTACTTCTAACTGATCTCCTAAGATAATATGAATACCAGGACCAAAATCATCCTGAGGACCATCATAGAATTCAAAAACTGACTTTCCTTTAGCCATTAAGACACCTAGGAAGATCATAGCACTTTCTAATAAATGATGTAGTTCTGTACTCATGATACAAATATGAATCTTAGACTTAGAAGCACATGCTTCTTTAATGAGATTCACTACTGTTTCACCATTCTCTAAATCTGTAAAGTTGTAATAGAGTGGCATGTTGAGTGCTTCATAGTCTTCTTTTGTAAAGCCTCTATGCTCAACATATTTCGCAATAATAGGATTCACTTCATATGAATCCATGATTTCTTTTGTATGAGATAATTCAACTTCGTGAAATATCATTTTTTCACTCCCCTCTTTCCAAAACAATTATAACGAATGGGACTCTAAAAAAAAAGTGTTACTTTTATTTACTCTTTTTGAAACTTCTCTACACCTTTAATTTTGATATGTTAGACTATAGTCTTAAGGAGGGGATTTCATGAAGAAAGATCAATATCAAATGGATATGACGCACGGTCCATTACTTGGTAAGATCTTAATATTTTCTATACCATTAATGTTTTCAGGGGTGCTGCAGTTATTATTTAATGCAGCAGACGTTATTGTGGTAGGACAATTTGCTGGTCCACGTTCTATTGCGGCAGTAGGTTCTACATCTTCTGTTGTCAATCTATTAGTTAGTTTATTTATTGGTTTATCTGTCGGGGTCAATGTACTTGTCGCACGCTTTATTGCCTCACAAAGAGACAAGGATACCCATGAAACAGTACACTCTGCCATACTACTCGCAATTGTCTTTGGCTTGATCTTTGCGATTATTGGTGTGACATGTGCCAGAATGATTCTAGAAGCGATGGGATCACCGGATGATGTCATCAATCTTGCAACAACCTATTTACGTATCTATTTTATCAGTATGCCCTTTGTTGCACTTTATAACTTTGGTGCTGCCATATTACGTGCCATTGGTGATACAAAAAGACCACTTATATTCCTTATTGTAGCGGGTATTGTAAATGTCATATTAAACTTAATATTTGTTATTATATTCAAGATGGATGTAGCTGGCGTTGCACTTGCGACATTTACGGCTGAACTTGTTTCTTCAATACTTATTATTCACTGCTTGATGAAAACAAGTACTGTCATTCACTTAGATATTCATGCTTTAAAGTTCCATAAAGATAAGGTGATTCAGATATTCAAGATTGGTTTACCTGCAGGATTACAAGGTGCTATCTTCTCTATTTCTAATATCCTGATTCAGTCATCTATTAACTCATTTGGTTCTATTGCGATGGCAGGTAATGCCGCAGCAGGATCACTTGAAGGATTTGTTTATCAGTCTATGAATGCCATCTATCAGGCGTGTGTCACTTTCACAAGTCAGAACTATGGTATTAATGATAGAAAGAGAGTCGATAGAGTTCTTGCATTATGCATTGGAATAGTCACAGTTGTAGGACTTGTTTTAGGTAATCTTGTCTACTTCTTTGCGAATGAGCTGATTCGTATCTATACAACAGATGTACAAGCCATTGCCTATGGTCATGAAAGATTATTATATATATGTGTACCTTATTTCATCTGTGGCTGGATGGATGTCATAGTCGGTTCATTAAGAGGTTTAGGTTATTCTACTATTCCTATGATTGTATCTTTAATAGGTGCATGTGGACTAAGAGTCTTGTGGATTCTTACTATCTTCCAATACTTCCATACACTTAATTCTATTTATTTATCATATCCAGTGACTTGGATAGTTACTGCAGCGGCACATCTTATCACTTATATGATACTAAGAAAAAAAGCTTTTAGCTAAAAAAAGCCATTCAGAATTTAATTCTGAATGGTTTTTTTATCCGGTAACTGTGCAATAATAATCGCAATAAACATGAGTACACAGCCCAATCCTTCTTTGATTGTAAGACTCTGACCTAAGATCACCCATCCTGCAAGTACTGAGAATACAGATTCCATACTTAACAAAATAGAAGCTACTGTAGGATTCATACCCTTCTGTCCAATAATCTGTAATGTATAGCCTGCTCCACTTGATAATAATCCAGCATAGAGAATAGGTGCACATCCTACCATGATATTATGCATAGATACATCTTCAAATAAAAACATAGGAATAGTATTTAATAATGCACATGTGAAGAACTGAATACAGCTCATCTTTACACCATCTACTAATGGTGAATAGTGATCAATGACAAGAATATGTAATGCGAATACACAGGCACATGCACATACTAATAAGTCACCTTTACCTAAAGAAAGTGATCCTGTCATACATAATAAGTAAAGACCAATCACTGCTAGGACAACAGAGATACCAATCTTAGGACTTAACTTCTTCCCTAAAAATAAGCTAAAGAATGGTACAACAATAATATAAAGTGCTGTAATAAATCCTGCTTTACCTACAGTTGTATACTGAATACCAAACTGCTGCAGGGCACTTGCTAGACCTAATACAATACCACAGGCAATTCCACCTGCCCATAATTTCTTATCCTTGAAGTCCATTGTATGATCAAAGAAATAAATAAGTGGTAATAAAACAAGTCCACCTAAATAACTACGTAAGGCAGTAAAAGTAAATGGTCCTACATAATCCATACCTGCACTTTGTGCTACAAAGGCACAGCCCCAGATGAAGGCTGTAAGTAGTAGTAATAAATGATTTTTATAACGCATGATTTCCCCTCCTACAAAGGGGTATTCTACACGAAATCATCATTACTTACAAAAGATATTTATCTACGATTACTTTTATTCCATCATGATCATTATCTAATGTGATTTCAGTGGCTAGATTCTTAATTTCTTCTGTTGCATTCCCCATCGCAACTGCTTTACCAGCACTCTGGAATGCTTCAATATCATTCCCGCTATCACCCATCATGATTGTATTTTCAATAGGGATATTTAAGTAAGATGATAGAGATTCAAGTCCTGCTCCTTTAGTAATACCTAAAGGTGTGACTTCAATAGCTGTTTCTTCTACTACAGCACAGCTGACTGGAAATACTTCTAGTTTCTTTAGAAGCTGATTCATTGCATCAACACTTGGATTATATAAACAGAACTTAAGGATTTCATCCTTATGTACTTCTGCATATTCATAAATGTCCTCTACAATAAATGCACGGCTTTCAAACATAGATTGATAAATAGCCATATTGTAATAAGGCATATTCTCTACATCTTTTTGAGAGGCAATAGAATGCGACGAATCGAGTAAATACAACATCACATCCTCTTTCTTCACAATATCCATCATCTGTGTAAATACATCTGTATCAAAAGAATGAACTTCTAATGGCTGATCATTCTTAAAATCATAGATCAAGCATCCACTTAATAAGATTCCATAATCACAGAAATCTAATTCACCTTCATAGTCTTTTAATTCTGCCAGCCCTCTTCCTGTACATAAACAGATACTCTGTCCCTTTTTGTTTGCTTCAATTAAAGAAGCTGCAGTATTTGGCGAAATCGTCTTATCAGACTTTAGAAGTGTACCATCCATATCGAGTGCCAAAAGATATCTTTCCTTGATCCATCCATAATGCAGACAAGCATTGTAGATACCATCCTTGTTGGCATCAGTAGTCACATAAGTGGCTTTCTTCTTTAATTCATCTATACCATTACCCATCGCAATACTTGTCCACTCTGGAATAAACATAGATAAATCATTCTTTTCATCACCAAATACGACAACATCTTTAATATCACCACCAAGATGTTCCACCATACGTTTAATACCCTTGCTCTTATCTCCTGGTTCCACAAACAAGTATTCCTTATGAAAACGACACCAAGGTAACTTCTTTAAAGATTCCAGTTTCTCTTCTTCACCCTTAAAGCAGGCAATATATACCTTATAGATTTGATCATAATCACGTGGATCTAAACCTTCTACCACTTCTGTCTTCATATAAATATCATGAGTAAACTCATAAAAACGATCATCCGGTGCGAGTCTTCTTGTTTTGTTGTCAGGAGAAAAAGCCCATATCAAACCTTTCTTCTCACATTCATCTATTAAATCAAGACATAATTGATAATCCAATGGTTCTATGCCTTTTAACTGATCATCAATAGTCATTCCATTCCCTCCATCACTGATCATATTATGAAAACCTAATTCATGCATATAATCATGTGCCATGGCATAACTTCTACCTGTCGCAATCGCAATAAAATGACCCTCTGCTTCTAGCTGTTTTAAAGTATATTGTGTTGATTCAGGAATATACTGATCTCCTGGTGTTCCTACAGCTAAAGTCCCATCAATATCAAAGAAAAAGTATTTTCTATCCATCATGTACCCCTCACTTTCGAGATACATTATACACGCATGAACATGCATATCTCAATCAACATCCATGCGTGTTTTTGCATATTCTAGAATGAATAGCTAGAATCTTCACATACCATATGTTCTGGATAAACTTCCATAGCATATGAAGTTGTTCCTGAACGATTTGGATAAAAACGTCCTCTAACACTTCCTTCAATAGACACAGACTGACCCTTTTCAAAGTGGTCTACGACATACTGTGCTTTCTCATCCCAGATTACACAACGTATATAATCATAACGTGGTCTATCTTCTGTCCCTCCTTTCGTAGTAAGTAAGAAAGAACCTCTAAGTATTCCATTTCTAGATTCTTTCACTTCTGGATCAGATGTGATCTGACCTTGTAATTTAACTTCATTCATATTTTTTTCCTCCTTCTATATACTTATTCTCTAAAATAAGAATAAATTACTTAAGATTTTTTAAAAAAAGTTTAATTCCCTACAACCCTTATGGTATATAATGTTTAAAAACGGAGGAGATTATATGGAATTAGAAACAAAAGCAATCCATGAAGGCTGGAAGCCTGGTAATGGAGAACCTAGACAGTTACCAATTTATGAGAGTACTACTTTTAAATATGATTCAAGTGAAGAAATGGGCATGTTATTTGATTTAGAAAAAGATGGTTATTTCTATTCACGCTTACAGAACCCTACAAATGATGCAGTAGCAGCTAAACTTACTAGCATGGAAGGTGGATATGCTGGTATGTTAACAAGTTCAGGACAGGCAGCTAACTTCTTTGCGATTTTTAATATCTGTGAAGCAGGAGGACATGTTGTTGCTTCTGGTAATATTTATGGAGGTAGTTATAACCTACTTTCAGTAACTATGAAGAAGATGGGTGTTGATGTGACTTTTATTAATCAGGATGCATCTGTAGAAGAAATCAATGCAGCATTTAAAGAGAATACTAAGTGTATGTTTGGAGAAACATTATCGAATCCTACAATGGAAGTATTAGATATTGAAAAGTTTGC
>NZ_DBPF01000108.1:0-2702 GCF_002299355.1 Catenibacterium sp. UBA627 | reverse complement strand
AAATATCTAGATGGTCATGCATCCGGTGTTGGTGGCGCTATTATTGATAGTGGTCATTTTGACTGGATGAGTCATGCAGAAAAGTTCCCAGGACTCACTACTCCAGATGATAGTTATCATGGAATCACTTATGCAAAGAGATTTGGTAAGGCCGCTTATATTACTAAAGCCACTGCACAATTAATGCGTGACTTAGGATCTATTCCTTCACCATTTAATAGTTATTTATTAAATATTGGAATTGAATCATTACCAGCACGTATGCGTGTACATTGTGAAAATGCCTTAAAAGTCGCTACATACTTAAAGAATCATCCAAAAGTAGAATGGATCCACTATCCAGGACTAGAAGATGATAAATATCATGAAGCAGCAAATAAATATATGCCTCATGGTACATGCGGTGTTATGTGCTTTGGTTTAAAGGGCGATAAGAAGGA
Organism: Catenibacterium sp. UBA627; assembly: GCF_002299355.1. NCBI lineage: Bacteria > Bacillati > Bacillota > Erysipelotrichia > Erysipelotrichales > Coprobacillaceae > Catenibacterium > Catenibacterium sp. UBA627. The sequence goes on along the minus strand of NZ_DBPF01000108.1, from coordinate 2,262 downwards.
AGCAGTGACTTTCATGGATCACCTACAGCTTATTAACATCGTGACTCATGTAGCTGATGCAAAGACTTGTATTTTACATCCTGCTAGCCATACACATCGTCAGATGACAGATGAACAATTAAAAGAAGCAGGTGTTGATCCAACACTTATTCGTTTATCTATTGGTTTAGAAAACCCAGATGACTTAATCAAGGATATTGAAGAAGCATTAAAGTACTAAAAAAGACTGTTCAAATGAACAGTCCTGAAAGCAGAATTTATTTCTGCTTTTTTATTATGCTTTCCATAAACCATGAAGATTGCAGTAGTCATAAGCTGCCACAACTTCATCACCTTCACCAATATAGAATACAGCTTCAGGCTTATCAGTAGGTGTTAACTGTTTAAACTGAGTACCATTCTTAGTTTCTAATACGATTAAAGTAATATAATGTGCTTCAGTCATAGGATGTTCTACTGATCCTACAGATACAGTCACTTTTGTTCCTTCTACTTTAATAACAGGAACGTGTTTTTCAACTGCGGCATCAGTTGTATTTGGTGTTAATTCCTTCATAGGTTCGCCACAACAAACGACTGGTACACCAGAATCCACAAAATGAGTGATAACGTTACCACAATGTTCACAACGATAGAATTTCATATTCAATTCCTCCTTTATCTAATACTATCATAACACTTTTAGAACAAGACTACGAATGATATGCTTTCTTTTAATATTTTTCCAGTCAAAATTGTAAAAGTGTTGATTATAAAGGGCTTTTTTTGAGTGTTATTAGTAAATTTTTTCCAAAATAATCTTGTAAATATTTACAAAAGGCATTATTATGTAAATGGAAATAATAATAGAAGTTTTATATGGAGGTGATACGTATGACTAGTGATTTTAGTATTGCTGTCCACGCTCTCGTCTATTTAGGTAAAAACCAAGACCTTATTTCTAGCGATGAACTTGCAAAGCATATTTGCACTCATCCAGTACGTGTAAGACGTGTTATGATCAAATTGAGAGAAGCTGGCCTTATTAAGGCTAAAGCAGGTGTTGATGGAGGATATCGTCTTGATAAAGAAGCCGATGATATCACTTTATCTGAGATTGCGAAATCTGTCTCAAATGATTATATCCATGTGACTTGGCACAATGGAGAAGATGGAAGAGAAGCCATTAAAGACTCTAAAGTAGAACAAGCCATTGATTCTATTTTTGTAGATCTCAATGAAGCGTGTGACAATTTGTTGAAAAACAAGACCATCGAGGACATTATGAATATATCCAAATAGAAATGGTCTACAATCAAAAGAAGCAGCCTAGATGGCTGCTTTTTTAAAGTCTAATATTAAGTTTAAGATAATGCCTCCTACAACCATTCCTGCACCAATTAAACTGATACCAGATATTGTTTCATGGAAGAAGATAAAAGCCCACAGAGGCGCTAAAATGACTTCTAACATGCAAATAAGATTGGCTGTAAAAGCTTCTGTACAAGAAATACCTAATGCGAGGAATATACCGCCTAAACACATTGGAAAGAAACCATAACCACATACACCAAAGGCATCAGTGATATGGAAGTCAGGAAGTCCTCTAAAGACAATCAAGCCTACTGTAAGAGAGAACATATAAGCAAATATTGTCGATGAGAAGGCTTCAGCCTCTTCTTTGTTGTTGAGGTAGAACTGCATTCCAAAGCAGGCTCCTGATATAATTGCGAGTATATTTCCTAATAGATGCGAGAAGGAAAGAGTATCCGCAAAGAATAGTGCCATACCGATAAAGACAATCGCAATAATCCCCATTTGTCTTTTTGTCGGTAATCTACGTAAATCTATAGATTGATAGATCAATACAAAGATTGTTGATGAGTATTGTAATACAATCGCATTGGCCACTGATGTCAGCTTATTGGCATAGATGAATGTTAAACTCATAAGGAACTGAAAGACCCCCACTGTAACTGTCATTTTATTGAATACCAGCTTCTTATGATGAATGATCATACTAAGAGGTATTGCGATAATAGAACTCATCATTGAGAATCCCAGCCCACTTAAGCGGCTTGCACGTATAAATAAACCTGCAAGTGACCAGCAGAATGCTGTCATAAGCAGGTAGAATACACCTTTTGTACTTATTTTATTTTCCATAATACAGCCACTAATAATGCGATGATTAAAGGAATAAGCACTGGCACAACAACGCATAAACCAAATAAAAGAATATTATTCATAAAAGTTCACACTGCCACTCAAAATGTGATTAAA
>NZ_DBPF01000132.1:18345-21042 GCF_002299355.1 Catenibacterium sp. UBA627 | reverse complement strand
AAATTTTTATCAGTATTATGGAGTACTTTAATGTTGTATGCTATCATATTTATGAAGTTAAAGTTTACTTAATGAAAGGAGGAGATTCCATTGGTTACATTAACTAGTAATACAAACATAATGAATCTAATAATTAAAAATAAAAAAGAAAGGAAATCTTATAGGTTATTATTATGAAACATTCAATTAAATTATTGTCTTCACTGACTATGATTATAGGAGTGAGCCTCTCTACTATCACAAGTGTAAATGCGTACAATTATAATGAAAACGCATTCGAAAACACTGATGAATTAAAAATTATCTACAATCAGATAGCGAAGAAAGAAAAATCAATTAATGCATGTTCTCTTGATGGCCAAGCTGTTTATACATGGGGATACCCTACTACAAAAGGCAGAATACTAGTCACAGGAGACGCTTATAAAAATCTGATTCCAACTGGTCATGCAGCTATAGTCTATTCACAAAATAGAGTTGTTGAAGCTTTATCCAATGGAGTTGTAACTGGTAAAAATGATTGGAATAAAAGCAAAAATACATGCTGGGGACTTTATGTGACAGACGTAACAGAAAATCAAGCAAAAAAAGTCGCAGATTGGTGTTATTCACAAAGAGGCAAACCATATAATATTAAGTATTATGATGTAAATACAAGATCAAAATTTTACTGTTCTCAACTCATATGGGCTGGATTTAAAGATAAATACAATGTAGATTTAAACACTAGCCAATATGGCGCAGCAGTGCATCCTCTTGAACTTGTCTCAAGTGATAAGACAATGATTCTTTATAAGAAGTGATTACAATGAAAAAAACAATTTTAATAATTACCACAGTCTTACTATTCACAGGATGCTCATTCTCACAATCACAAAGCAATATCCATTATACATTTGGTGTGATTGAAACTTCTTCTGCAAGAAAATATACTGTTATTAAATATTATAGTGATGATGGTAAAAAAGTTGCTTCTACAAAATTGGATGAGGCTCAAGTAGGCACATCATTCAATACCACAAGCTATCATGATGGTTATGCTTATATTAATAATATCGGTCTTCAAGGAGATAAGAATCCTCAAAATATTATTCAGATAAAAGGAAATTCTACTGAAGTGAATAAGCTTCATTTACCTGGAACAGCCATTGATGCAGTCAGTGCAGATGATCACTATTATTATGGTGTATCTAATCTTAATGATTATGGTTATCTAACTCAGATGAATTTTAAAGAGAAAAAAGTAAATGAAATAAAAGAAAAATCTCGTTTCTCTTATATGGTTGTTCCAAGTCATTCTAAAGTATATAATTTTGTAGATATTGAAAATGATATTGCATGTGATATCTATGATCAAAATTTAAAACGACTTAAAAGTATTAGTCTTACCCAATATGGAGATAATATTTGTAAGTACTATACAGATAAAGATACATTATATTTTTCATTTAATAACCAAAATAAATATATTGGTCAATTAAACATGAATACAGATGAATTAAAAATCATTGATATGCCTTATAGCTATGCTGATAATATTTATGTAAATGATGGAAAAATCTATGTTTCTTTCTATAATCTTGTTTCAAATGAAGGCAATAAGATTTGTGTTTTTGATCAAGATACGCATCAATTAGAAAAAACATATACCTTGAAACATCATCTTGATATGATTGATTTTAATGGTTCTCATGCTTATATTCTATCTCGTAATGAGCATGATAAATACAGTGTTAATATCTACGATTATAAGAGTGACTTTAAACAAGTAAAAAGAATAAGTCTGCCAAAGAAAAAAACTTATAATTATCTTATTTATTATTCAACCCTTTTTATTAATCCTAGCCTCAAATAGGCCACATTTTGTGGTTTCAGACTGTTGACGAATGATAAAAACATATTGCTAGAAATGAATATTCATTTTGAATACCCATAATCTGCAAGGTAACGATTTAAGAGAAGTGTAGAACAGAAATATTCAGAATACAGACTATCTGTCTATGACTGATAGGAAATGATCTTTGCAGATATTTCTTTACCTTATCCATCACAGTCTTTCCCACACTTCTATGGGTAAATCTATACTCCTGTTCATTCAGGAATAAAGGCATCTCTCTTTTGGTTATTCCATGATAATCCCAGTAATATTATTCTTAATATTTCCGATTATTATGTTTAACCATAGTAGTCTATGATTATTTTCTTCATGGCCGATTTTCTAGTTGTTTACTTGTATTTCTTCATTTAGTGTATTAAAGCATTTCTCAGCATCAGTATTGAGTAATGCATCATATGATAATACACAGCACTGTTCTATGTTTTTCTTAAGTAACAAAACTGTATAATCATTAATGATCTTAACTTGAGGTACCGGGGATAGTTTTTCTCTTTATCTGTAGATAGAATACCAAGAATAGACTGTTGCTCACTTGAACGACTCGCATTATTCTTGGAGTTTACACCAATATTGAAGACATCTGCCTCATAGAAAAGGACGTTGGGCAGCTTGCCTGAATTGCTTATTGACATAAGAATTCTACACTTGTTTTCTAGAAGAAGTGCAGTCTGCTAGTTAACGTCTAGTATTGAACATAAATCTATTGCACTGATTCCTTTATTTTCATTGAAGAAAAGGAAAATACTTAAAAGGAGCTTGTATAGATCAAGCTTGCAGCTCTGAAAAATAGTGCCTGAAAG
>NZ_DBPF01000132.1:8105-18307 GCF_002299355.1 Catenibacterium sp. UBA627 | reverse complement strand
AACATATGAAGTCTTGGTCTTTCTTACACGCTTGACTAAGTAATACTTATGGCATCCGCAGCAATCACATGAGAAGCCAACAGGCCATTTCATGGATTTGAAAAATTCAATACAGTTATTGATGTTATTAGAATAGTTCTGAGTGAACTCATATAGAGAAGCTTTCTTTGGCTTTAATACTTTGTTTGACATGTGATTATACCTCTATCTGATTTCTAAACTAATTATAGAACAGATGGAAAATCTATGTGTTTGGTTCAGCTTCATGAACCCCGTTTAAGTGGTTCTTATGATATTTATTTTTCACTAACCTGTGGTTTGTAGGTATTCAAAAATCAAATAGAAAGGAGAATAAAAATAAATGAAAAAAATAATGATTAATTTATGTGCTTTTGCTTTAGTTTTATCATCTGTTTTAATTCCTGTTTATGCTAAAGATAATAACTATACTTACAGTGATAATCCATTTGAAATCAAAAACATTAATGCAAGAAAAAAGTTAAATACATATTTAAAGAAGAAAAATCAAAGAGGGAAAGCTATATCTGATAATATGGAATTAAAAAATTCAGAATTATACGCATCAGACACTTCCGATTTTTCTAAACTTACTCAAATTGCTGATGGAAATTATGACTTTGAATATTTATATACCTATAAAGACGAAAATGTAAGTGATGTAATAGCATACGATAAAACTGATTCCACATATATCTTATTGGAAGAAGATTTAGTAAATAATACATCAACAATGACTATTGACGAAGAAACATATTTAATAAATGAAAACAATTCTAATTTATCATTAGTCACTGAAAATGGATCTGAATTAATGTTTTATGAAGAAATTCTTGATAAAGATTATCCTGATCCTTTAATGCCTGCTGAGGGTGAAGAAGTGTTAAATGTAGATGGGGAAACCCCAACCACATATACAACTTGGAAAAAATTAGGAGGTCCATTTCATAAAACGTCAAAAATGACTTTTAAAGTTCTTGAAATAATAGGTATGGTTGGAAGTGCCGTTTCTTTGTTCGTTTCAGGTCCTTTGGGAAAAGTGGTATTTCTTTATTCTGTTGCTGTATCAGTTGGTTCAAGCGTTAAACCTACTATTCATATTAAGTTTTATCAATACGGAGCATCAGATTGTTTATCTTATATTAGAGAACAAAAATATTATTTCGGAGCATATAGTGAGATTTCAAAAAAGTGGTATGAACAGATAAAAACAAAAAGTGGCGCCGCAAAGGTAACTTATAGTTATTTTCACAGTCAACGTCCAGATTACACAGGTAATCCAGCATGTATGAATTATTAAAAAAAAGGACAATTATTTATTTGATAAGTTGTTTGGTATTCTTATTGTGTTGCTTTTTATACTTTGAAAATCATAAAAACAATGAACAACAATTAAATGTCGAAATATATTCAATAGAGTGTTGCCCATTATGTATTCAAGTAAAAAAATCGCTTCCAATAAAACTAAAGGATGAATTTGGAGATTTAGTCAATATAGAAGTTATTGATGTAGACGATAAAAATAATGAACAAAAGTATAAACAGTTAGTTAATTCTATTGATAATTTTAGTGATGAACACCTCAATAGATTTCCTGTTATAAATGTAAAGAATTATTTTATAATAATAGGATATAACTATTATTATGATGACGAAATCATAAATGATATAAAAAGAATGAATAAAAATAGTCATTTAGGTAAGAAATTAGAAAAGTCAAGATATATTTGGAGGAAACAAAATGATAATCAATAGATGTCCTTATTGTTCGGGTAAGTTAATTCATGGTTATATTAAAACAAGGGGTGAGGCTCTTGCATGGTCACCAAATCCTGAAAAACTACCCTTTATGACGAATAAATGGCATTTTGGGGAGGATGATATCAAGTTAGGACATTTTAGCTACTACAAAGGTGACAAAATTGATGCATACAAATGTAATACATGCAATATTATTATCATAAATGCAAATAAAGATTTATAAAACAGGAGAAAGTATATATGAAAAATAAAATAAAGAATCTAATCATTATACTTTTATTGGGGTTTTCAATTGTTTTTAATGGATATTTGTTTATTGAAAATAAAAATAAAGCTACAACCATAGTGCAGTTAAATAAAAAAACTAAAGAATTAGAAAAGTATAGTGAATTACTTGAAACTGGAACAGCTACAGAATATATGGATATTAAAGAAAGTGATGGTCTGATTTCTATGGCTTATTTATATCAAGATAAAGAGTTAATAGAAAGACATGGTATAGGGGTTATTATTGGTAAGCAATACTATAGGATAGGGATAGCCCTGAAATCGGTACAACATTAAATAAAAATTCAAAAATTATAAAGATTACAGACAATGAAATAGAATTTACATTTAACTTAAATAATGATACAGAAAAAAAGCGTTTAATAGTCCAAACTGAAAATAATGATATTCATTTTAAGTTAGAGGATGTATCATAAATCCTATCTTTTGAATAAAAACGGAAAAGCTTAATATAGGTTCTTTGAAAAAGTGAATTTATTTATAAGAGGAAAATCATGTGTAAAAACAAATGAAATGTAGTCATTGTGGGCAGGTTTTTACTACTATTCCAGATAGAAATAGTTTTGGAGAAGTATGTCTATGTAATACCTGCCTACGACAAGTACCTAATCTCACAATCACATCAACTAAACTGAAAAGTACTCATCTTTCTACAAAGCAGCTAGATGAAGCTATTCAGGCAATTGATCAACAGTTAGATAAAGGTCATTTTTCTCAAGAAGTCAAAGAAGGAATTCATGCATATTTTGATAAGTATTATAAACAACGTCAAAGTATGGATAAACAAAAAGAAATCAATTCAAAACTAGATCACATCATAGAAAAAAATACTTCTAATGATTCGATGACGGAAGAAAAGTTCACAGAATTATTAGAAGAAAAGAATAACGATTATAACTTAGATTCTATTTTAGAATGTAATAATCTTTATGAATATGATGTAGTTACTGTTCATGATTCTCATGGTAGGACAGATACAAATAATTTAAAGAAGATATTAATAAGATATAGTGTACAGGGCTGGAGACTAAAGACAGCTTTCACAAATGAAATAGGCAGTAATATGGTAGGTGGTGCTATTGTAGGTGTTGGTGTAGGAAGCAATAGTACAAGTGATGAAGTTGTGCTTATTTTTGAAAGAAAAATAAGAAATGCGAAGAAATGATAATAGACCGAGCAATTGCTCGGTCTATTAGTCTACATATTTCTCTAAGAAATGAGTAATATTGCTTTGAACAAGTTTCTTCTCTTTATGATAAGATTCACCATGTGCGGCATCATTCACAATAAGTAATTTCTTTTCTGCCTGACAAGCATTATAGAGTTCTAATGCCATGTAAGTAGGCACAAAGTGATCCTGGTTACCATGTATAAATAATGTAGGTGTTTTAGACTTCTTGACTTGATTGACTGCACTGGCCTGTTTGAAGTTATACCCTACTGTCTTTTTAGATAATAATGTAGCACTAGGAAGTAATAAGAATGGTGGACATCCTTTATTTTTTAAGTAGTATTTGAATTCATCATAAGCACTTGTATAGCTGCAATCAGCGACAATAGCTTTCACATTATCAGATAATTCTTCACCACTTACCATGAGGACTGTTGCCCCACCCATGGATATACCATGTAAGACAATGCTCATAGGTTCATTATGGAAGTACTCTTCCATTTTTTTAATCCATTCTAATATATCTAAACGGTCCAGCCATCCAAAACCAATATAATGTCCTTCTGACTGTCCATGTGCTCTATTATCTGGAAGAAGGATATTATAACCAAGTTCATGATAGAAACGAATATAATATGCAAACTCACGATAATGGTAAGAATGGAATCCATGAACACAGATCACTAATTTATTAGAATCGGGATAAGGAAGGAACTGCCCTTCTAGCTTTAATCCATCATAAGAAGTGATTTCCATATCAATAAATGTCTGATGATCTAGCCATTGTTTATCATCTTCACTCATTGGATGTTTTAATCCTACTTTTTCTTTTTTGCGTCTTGTACATACTTTTTCTATCGCAATGCGCCCTGCTGCAAGATAAGTGGCAGATGCCGCAGCGGCTGCGCCTATTGTACCAATAATTACATTCTTCTTTTTCATGACAAAATGCCTCCTTTTATTCATTATATAAGATAATTTAAGAAGAATTCATGTACAAACAATTAAGTTTGAATAAATAATTGACAGATATATGAATTTGTAAATAGAAAAGGGTATCTTATAAAGCGATAAATATATGTTTTTAAGAAAGTTTTTGTGTTAGAATAATAACCGATATGAGGTGATTTTAATGACACAGGTTATAGGACCAGAACAGATGGATTTATTAGTAAGTGCAGTAAGAGATGGGAAGATTGTTGCATTTCCTACGGAAACTGTTTATGGCGTTGCCTGCTTATTCGATGATTTGAAGGGTCTTGATAGAATTATGGAAATCAAGAAACGTAACCCGAATAAAGCAGTGACTCTTATGTTGTCAGAAAAAGATGATGTAAAGAAGTATGGCTTAGTAGACGAGGGTACCCAGAGAGTGATTGATAAGTTTATGCCAGGTAGAATGACAATCGTATTAAAAAGACTGGATAGTGTGGATTCGAGACATGTTAGTGGAAAAGATACAATAGGTATTAGAATCCCAGACAGTTCTTTCGTTTTGTCACTCATTGATCAGACAGGGCCTTTATCAGTAACAAGTGCTAATTTATCTGGTCAAGGGAATACGACAAACGAAAAAGAAGTACTTGCACAGCTTGATGGACAGATTGATATGGTTGTCAGAGGACAGACTGCTTCGGCAACTGCATCTACAGTCGTGGATTTAAGTCAAGGTGATGTGAGAATACTAAGAGAAGGTTTAATTACCAAAGAAGAAATCGAGGAGGTATATTATGAAAATTGCAGTCGCTTGTGATCATGGTGGATTACGTTTAAAGAATGTTCTTATTGATGAAATGAAGAAACAGGGATATGAAGTTGTAGACTATGGTACTTATACTGAAGACTCTTGTGATTATCCTGATTATGCATCTAAGGCAGCTAAAGCTGTTGCATCAGGAGAATGTGAGAAAGGTGTCGTTGTTTGTGGAACAGGCATTGGTGTATCAATTACATGTAATAAGGTAGATGGTATCCGCTGCGCATTATGTCATGATGTATTTAGTGCGAAAGCGACAAGAGCTCATAATGATACTAACATGATTGCAATGGGACAGAGAGTTATTGGAGAAGGACTTGCTGTTGAGATTCTTAATGCATGGCTACATACTGATTTTGAAGGTGGAAGACATGTTAAGAGAATTGAAAAAATGATGGCTTTAGAAAAGGAGTAAGTATTATGAGAGATACAGAAGTATTTGCGAGCGTTGAGCGAGAATTGAATAGACAAAGAAACAATATTGAATTGATTGCTTCCGAAAACTTTGTATCTAAAGAAATTATGGAGCTTGCGGGCTCAGTTCTAACAAATAAATATGCTGAAGGATATCCAGCTAAGAGATATTATGGTGGATGTCAGTTTGTGGATGAAGTAGAAACATTGGCACAGGAAAGACTTAAGAAGTTATTTGGCTGTGAGTATGCAAATGTTCAGCCTCATTCTGGTGCACAAGCGAATACAGCTGTTTATTTTGCTTTATTACAGCCAGGTGATAAAGTACTAGGTATGTCTTTAAATGATGGTGGGCATTTAACTCATGGACATCCATTAAACTACTCTGGTAAGACTTATGAATTCCATGCTTATGGTGTTGATAAGGAAACAGAAAGAATCGATTATGATGAATATAAGAGATTATGTGAAGAAATCAAACCTAAATTAGTTGTTGCAGGGGCAAGTGCTTATGCAAGAACTATTGATTTCAAATTCATGGCTGAAGTAGCACATAGCGTTGGTGCTATCTTTATGGTAGATATGGCACATATCGCTGGTTTAGTTGCTGCAGGAGATCATCCATCTCCATTCCCTTATGCAGATATCGTAACTACTACAACTCATAAGACTTTAAGAGGTCCTAGAGGTGGTGTTATCATGTGTAAGGAAAAGTATGCAAAAGATATTGATAGAGCTGTTTTCCCTGGTATGCAGGGTGGACCTCTTATGCATATTATTGCCGCTAAAGCAGCTTGCTTCTATGAAGCATTACAGCCTGAATTCAAGGAATATAGTCATCAAGTCATTAAGAATGCGAAAGCTTTAGAAGAATCTTTAAAGGAAGAAGGATTCCGTCTTGTAACTGGTGGTACTGATAATCACCTATTACTTATTGATGTAAAGAGCAGCTGTGGTATTACAGGTAAGAAGGCTCAGAGATTACTTGATGAAATCAATATTACAGCTAATAAGAATGCAATTCCTTTCGATACAGAAAAACCTTTCAAGGCTTCTGGAATCCGTGTTGGTACACCAGCAATGACCACAAAAGGATTCAAGGAAGATGACTTCAGAGAAGTTGGAAAGATTATTGCCTATCGTTTAAAGAATGAAGAAACTGATGAAGTAAAGAATGAATGTCTTGCGAGAGTAAAGAAGTTAACTGATAAAGTGACTATGTATGACGATATTAAATACTAGGAGGCCATAAGATGGTTAAAGTACTCAATCATGCATTAATTAAACACAAACTCTCAATTATGAGAGAAGAAAAGACATCAAACTATATTTTCAAGCAGAACCTTGATGAAATCGCAATGCTGATGGCTTATGAAGTCACAAAAGATTATCCTTTAAAAGAAAAGGAAATTGAAACACCTATTTGTAAGACAACTGGTTATGAACTAGATAGAGATATTATTCTTGTACCTATCTTACGTGCAGGTGTGGGTCTTGTGGATGGCTTCAGAAGAATCATGCCAACGGCGAAAGTAGGTCATATTGGTATGTATAGAGATGAAGAAACATTGATTCCTCATGAATATTATGCTAAATTTCCTATGGGATTAGAGAGCGCAAAGGTTATTGTTCTTGATCCTATGCTTGCTACTGGTGGTTCAGCTGATATGGCTATCCAAAATATCAAAGATCGTGGTGCGAAGGATATTGAACTTGTCTGTCTTGTGGGTGCACCTGAAGGTGTGAAATACATTGAAGAACATCATCCAGATGTAAAGCTTACTTTAGCTGCATTAGATGAAAAACTAAATGACAAGGGATATATTGTACCAGGTTTAGGAGATGCGGGAGACCGCTTGTTTGGTACTAATTAATGGGATTTGATGAATATGAAGTAAGAAGAACTTCTGTTAAAGTATTTCTTGCAGGATTGATTCTTGCGGTTATACTTTCCATCATTCTTCATTCAATCAGCTACTGCTTAGGGTTTGTATTAGGTTATCTCATTGATTTATTAATTTTACAGATCAATATGAAGATGACTGATACAATACTTTCTATCCAGACTGCAGGTAAGACAATTGCGGTTATGTTATTTATGGCTAAATTGTTTATTTTTGCCGCTGGTTTTGCGATAGCTGGATTCTTTCCAGAAATAGTAAATATGTATACTGTATTTCTGGGCTATCTAGTAGTAAAGATTTCTATTTATATACATGCATATGGAGAAAGGAGGCGTATGAGATAATGAAAATCACTATTCAGCCAGAACTGATATCATCATTGATTGTGACTGTGCTACTTTCTATTTTCTTTGTTTATGCAGGTAAAAAAATAAGAGAAGCAGATCCAACTAAGAGACCAAAAGGTGTGGTCCTTGTTGTTGAAACCGCCATTAAGATGGTTTATGACTACATGGGAACAATCATGCCTAAGAAATATGCGAAGAACTACTATCCTTATTTCTCTATGTTATTTGCATGGCTGTTGGTATCTAACTTATTTGGATTAACAGGTTTTGATGCGCCAACTACTAACTACTCAATCACGTTATCCTTAACATTAATTACATGGGTATTAATTCAGATTAATGCGATTAAGTATCAGGGTGTTGGCAGTTATATTAAGGGAACTTTGATTCCCCCAACAAACCTATTTGGTTTGGTTTCACCATTGATTTCTATATCAATGCGTATTTTCTGTAACTTATTGAGTGGTACATTTATTATGGCCTTAGTATATCAGGCAACATCATTCTTAAGTTACAAGTTGATTCCATTCAACTTTTTAGGACCAGTGGTAGCACCACTATTACATTGTTATTTCGATGTATTCTCTGGATGTGTACAAGCACTGGTATTCGTTACACTATCTTCAATTCTGATTTCTAATGAAAATCCAGATGAAGAATAAATGAAAAAATGTCAATAGGAGGAAATTGATTATGACAAGAGGTTTAATTGCAATCGCTGCTGGTATTGCAGTACTTGCAGGTTTAGGTACAGGTATTGGTGAAGGTTTAGTTGCCGCTCATGCAGTATCTGCAATTGGAAGAAATCCTGAGGCTGAAAGCAAGATCCGTACTACTATGATCTTAGGTATCGCCTTAACAGAAACAGTAGCCCTCTATGGTTTACTTATTTCTTTCATCTTATTATTCGTATTCAAATAAAAAATAGTTTAAGGAGGAAAAAACTATGCCAGATATAGCCGCAAAGTTATTTCCAAACCCTACCACTATGATTGTTCAGTTATGTTCCACTGCAATCATGCTTCTTCTGTTCAAGAAATATTTATGGAATTATGTATTAGAATTCTTCCAGAAGAGAGCTGATTTTATAGAAGGTAATATCAATGATGCGAAGGCTAAGAATGAAAAAGCATCTGAATATCTTCTAGAAAGTGAAAAGCAGGCTAAAGAAGCTGCAAAACAGTATAAAGAAATCATAGATCAGGCTAAGGAAGATGCCGTAAAGGCTAAGAGTAAAATCATGGATGAAGCTAACAAGCAGGCTCAAGAAAAGATTGAACAGGCTCGCCATGAAATTGAATCTGAAAAGCTTGCAGCACAGGATGAAATGAAGAAAGAAATTGTGGAAGTTGCTGTTGAAGTGGCTACTAAAGTCATGGATCAGAATATGAATACTGAAGTCAATAAAGCTTTAGTAGATGATTTCGTAAAACAGGTTGTTAACTAATGGATGCAAATGTTGCAGAACGTTATGCTGAAAGCTTATATCAGTTAGCGTTAGAAGATCATGCGCTAGAAGATTATCTAGCAGATATGAAACTAGTTGATACAGTTTTAGAAAGTAATCCAGAATTTGAAAAATTCTTCTCTCATGTGCTTGTAGATGATGAAGCAAAGTGTGCATTACTCGATAAAGGTTTTGGCACTTCAGTAAATCATTATGTATTGAATTTTCTTAAACTGCTTGTAAAGAAAAGAAGAACAAGATATATTGCGCCTATTACAAAAAGCTTTATTAAGATGAGTAATAAGCATCTTGGTATCGAGGAAGGCGTTATCTTCACACCTTTCGCATTAAGCGATGAACAGGTAAAAGCAATTGAAGAAGCGATTTCTCAGAAAGAAAACAAAACAATTACTTTAAGAACTGTTGAAGATAAGACACTTATTGGTGGTGTTAAGGTTCAGATTGAGAACCGTGTCTATGATGGCTCATTAAAGAACAAAGTCAGCAAGCTCAAGACTGAGCTGTTGAGAAAGTAGGTGACGCAAGTGGCATTAAGACCCGATGAAATCAGTGCTTTAATCAAAGAGCAGATTAAGCATTATGATGATGTCATGGAACAGAAAGACGTCGGAACAGTTATGACTGTTGGTGACGGTGTCAGTGTTGTTCATGGTTTAGACAATGCAATGCTAGGTGAATTGATCCTTTTCCCAGGTGATGTTTATGGTATGGTCATGAACCTAGATGAAGATAGTGTTGGTGTTACTTTATTAGGTAATGCGGACGAAATTAAAGAAGGCGACGAAGTAAGACGTACAGGTAAGATTATTGAAGTACCTGTAGGTGATGCAATGCTTGGTCGTGTCGTTAACCCTTTAGGACAGCCTATTGATGGTCAGGGTGAAATTATCACTACAAAGACTAGACCAATCGAAAGAGTGGCTCCTGGTGTTATGACAAGAAAATCAGTAGATCAGCCAGTACAGACTGGTATCACTACTATTGATGCAATTATTCCAGTTGGTAGAGGTCAGCGTGAGTTAATCATCGGTGACAGACAGACTGGTAAAACAGCTATCGCTGTTGATACAATCAT
>NZ_DBPF01000132.1:0-7962 GCF_002299355.1 Catenibacterium sp. UBA627 | reverse complement strand
TCAGCTTCTGAACTTGCTCCAGTTCAGTATATTGCTCCTTATGCTGGTTGTGCTATTGCTGAAGAATGGCTTGACCAGGGTAAGGATGTATTAATCGTTTATGATGATTTAAGTAAGCATGCCGTAGCTTATCGTACAGTGTCTCTATTATTAAAGAGACCACCAGGACGTGAAGCTTATCCAGGTGATGTATTCTACTTACATTCAAGACTATTAGAAAGATCTTGTCGTTTAAATGAAGAAAATGGCGGAGGTTCTATCACTGCCCTTCCAATCATTGAAACACAGGCAGGGGATATCTCAGCATATATCCCTACTAACGTTATTTCTATTACTGATGGTCAGATCTTCTTACAGCAGGAATTATTCAATGCTGGTTTCAGACCTGCTATTGATACAGGTTTATCTGTATCACGTGTAGGTTCTACAGCACAGATCAAGGCTATGAAGCAGGTTTCTAGAAACTTGAAGTATGAATTAGCACAGTATGAAGAAATGCAGTCATTCGCACAGTTTGGTTCTGACTTAGATGCAGCAACTAAGAATGCGATTGAACATGGTGAACGTGTACGTGAAGTATTAAAACAGGCACAGTATGCACCAAGAGATGTTATTGATCAGATCATTACTCTATTTGCACTTGAAAATGGATTCGTTAAGAATGTTAAAGTGGAAAAGGTACAGGAATACATGGATGGTTTAGTAGAGAAGTTTGCTGTTGCACATAGTGATCTTCTTGATGAAATCAGAGAAAAGAAAGTATTATCTGATGAATTAACTGCTAAGTTGAAGGAAGCTGTTAAGGCTTATACAACTCAGTTCGAAAACTTACAGAAAGCTGAGGCTTAATTATGGCTGGGCAGATGCAAGCCATCAAGCGTCGTATCAAATCAATTGAATCTACTAAGAAAATCACAAGAGCTATGGAACTTGTTGCTAGCTCTAAGCTTTCTAAGACTAGAAATCAGTTGAATGACATGAAGCCTTATTATACACAGGTAAAGAATACTTGTGCACAGATCTTATCTTCTGCAGGAAATGATATTGATTCTCCTTATTTAGTATTAAATGATAAGGGTGAAGATGTTTATATCGTTATCACTTCTACTTTAGGATTATGCGGTGGATATAACTCTAATATCTTTAAGCAGGTTGAAGCATCAGTGAATGATGCCAAGAAGATTATTGCGATTGGTAATAAAGGCTTAAATCAGTTTAAGAAACATTTTAAAGGTGAAGTAGATGGTACTTATGTAGACCTTAATACGACCCTTGATTTTAGAAGTGTTGTGAGATTAGTTGCGTCACTTCTAGAAGGCTATAAGAAAAAAGAAATTAAGTCTATTCATATTGTATATACAGAATATGTGAATGATTTAACTTTTGTACCTAGAGATGTGACTCTTCTTCCACTTAAGGCAGAAGATCTTGTCTCTGATAAGAAATTCCATAAAGATACATTGTTTGAACCAAGTCCTGAATCAGTACTTGGAAGCTTAATTCCGATGTATTTACAGGCCGTTATCTATGGTTACTTGATTGAATCAGTGACTGCAGAAAATGCGTCTAGAAGAACATCTATGAAGAACGCAACAGACAATGCAAATGAATTAACAGATGAGTTGTTATTAAAATACAACCAGGCACGTCAGAGCGCGATTACGAGTGAAGTGAGTGAAATCGTTGCTGGTGCCAATGCACAATAAGAAGGAGGTGCCATATGGCTCTGAATGTTGGTAAGATTATCAAGGCTCAGGGTCCAGTTGTCGATGTACAGTTTGCTGCGGATAAAGATCTTCCAGATCTAAATACAGCCATTACAATTGATAACCATGGTGAAGAGTTAACTGTAGAAGTTGCTCAGCATATTGGTGATGATATTGTAAGATGTATCGCAATGGGTCCTACTGATGGTCTAACAAGAGGTATGGATGCTGTGGATACTAATGCACCTATTAGTGTTCCAGTAGGTAATAAAACACTTGGTAGAATGTTCAACGTATTAGGACATTCTATTGATGGTAAAGATGAATTGACTGAAGAAAAACATATGCCAATTCATAGATCAGCACCTACATTTGCTGATCAGAGAACAGAAACTGAAATTCTTGAAACAGGTATTAAAGTCGTTGACTTGATCTGTCCATTCATCAAGGGTGGTAAGATCGGATTGTTCGGTGGTGCCGGTGTAGGTAAGACAGTTCTTATCCAGGAATTCATCAACAATATCGCAACTGAACATAACGGTTTATCAGTATTCGCCGGTGTTGGTGAACGTTCTCGTGAAGGTAATGATTTGTACTATGAAATGAAAGAAAGTGGTGTATTAGATAAGACAACGCTAGTGTTTGGTCAGATGAATGAACCACCTGGATCAAGACTTAGAGTTGCATTATCAGCACTTACTATGGCGGAATATTTCCGTGATGAACAGGGACAGGATGTCTTACTATTCATCGATAATATCTTCCGTTTCACTCAGGCTGGTTCAGAAGTATCTGCCCTACTTGGACGTGTTCCATCTCAGGCAGGTTATCAGCCAACTCTTGCAACTGAAATGGGTCAGTTACAGGAACGTATTACTTCAACTAAACAGGGTTCTATTACATCAGTACAGGCTGTTTATGTACCTGCCGATGATATGACTGACCCTGCTCCAGCAACTACATTCACACACCTTGATGCAAGAGTTGTACTTGATCGTAGTATTGCAGCATTAGGTATTTACCCTGCAGTAGATCCACTAAACTCTTCTTCTAGAGGTCTTGATCCAAACGTTGTTGGTAAAGAACATTATGAAGTGGCTCATGGAGTAACTCAGATGTTACAGAAATATCAGGAATTACAGGATATTATCGCAATTCTTGGTATGGATGAATTGAGTGAAGAAGATAAACTTATCGTTGCACGTGCAAGAAGAATTAGAAACTTCTTATCACAGCCATTTACTGTAGCTGAACAGTTCACAGGTTTAGATGGTAAGTATGTACATGTTGATGATACAGTAAAAGGATTTAAAGAAATTCTAGAAGGCAAATATGACGATTTACCAGAGCAGGCTTTCCATAATGTAGGTACTATTGAAGAAGCAGTAAAGAAAGCTGAAACTTTAAGTGAGTAAATTTCATTTACATATCGTCACTCCTAAAGGTACCTACAGGGATGTAGACGTAGATATTCTGAACATCAGAACAACTGATGGTCAGATGGGTATACTTGCTCACCATATGCCATTGGCGAGTGGTGTGGAAATCGCCGAAATGAATTATAGGATTGATAAAGACAGATATGAATTCGCTGTTGGTGGTGGATTTGTTTATGTAGATGGTGATAATACTGTTACACTTATTGTGAATGATATTGAATCACCAGAAGAAATCGACTTACGCAGAGCTGAAGAAGCAAAAGCAAGAGCTGAAGAGAGATTAAGATCAAAGAATCCAGATGTCGATTATCAGCGTGCTGAAATTGCGTTAAAGAAGGCTATTACACGTATTCATGTCAAAAA
Source organism: Catenibacterium sp. UBA627 (assembly GCF_002299355.1). Lineage (NCBI taxonomy): Bacteria > Bacillati > Bacillota > Erysipelotrichia > Erysipelotrichales > Coprobacillaceae > Catenibacterium > Catenibacterium sp. UBA627. Next base: position 4,454 of record NZ_DBPF01000132.1, on the reverse strand, counting down.
CAATTACTAATATCCAGGGTTATTCCCTGGATTTTCTTTTGGAGATGTTATGAAGAGTGATTATGTGAGAGTGAAGGATTATATTCCTGATATATATGTGGAACTACGTTATGCAACAGAACGTAATTTTACACATACTAAAGTTTATGATTTTGATGAAGCGTATTTAAGGCTAGGTACTACACTTAAACTCAAGAAGGTTCAGGAAGAGTTAAAAGAAATAGGTTATAGCTTAAAAATCTGGGATGCTTATAGACCATTTACTGCACAACAATACTTCTGGAAACTTATTCATGATGATGAGTTTGTTGCTGATCCGACATATGGTCCCAAGACACATAATTTTGGAAATGTAGTTGATGTGACTCTTGTAAAGAGTGATGGAAGTGAAATAGCGATGCCTACAGAGTTTGATGATTTTACTAGTAAGGCAAGTAGAGATTATTCATGGTTAACAGGAAGTCCTCTTAAACATGTTCTATTGCTAGAAGAGACAATGGAAAAATATGGCTTCATAGCATATGAGGGAGAATGGTGGCATTATACAGATGAAGATTCTTATGACTATATAGAATTCAAGCCAAATGAAAGACACAGCTAATAATGCTGTGCCTTTTTGATTATGATATAAATGATAAATGTAAGAAGTATTCCAATACATGCACCTGTGGAATCTATGAGAACATCTTTAAAACTTGCACTGCGCCCTCCTACAAAGAACTGGTGGATCTCATCTGAACAGGCATAAAGAAAACTGATCAGTAGAGATAGACATGCTTTAAAGCGTATAGGATATTTTTTATATGTAAACAAAAGTGACATTGTGAGAATACTTAAGATGAAATACGCAAACATATGCGCACATTTACGAATAATGAATTCTAGGAAACCAAAAGCTGCAGGTGATAATGCAGATACTAAATCATGCCCTGTAAGACTCTTTGAAATATGTCCTAATAGATATAAGACAGAATGAGAAGAAGATGCACTTGCTGGACCTGTTTGGCTAGAGAAAAAGAATATAAGTCCCATCCAGGCAATGATGAGTAGAGTGAGTAGAATACGTAATACTTTTTTCTTCATTATTTTTTCTCCTTTCTTAGGGTATCAATATACATCAGGCAAAGAAAAAATACAAATGAATAAGAAATTATATACAAATGATAGTATATATAAGTAATGAAAATACTTTCATAAGGGGGTTACTGATTATTCAGGGTGATGGTATAATATATTTATCAGTAATATAGATGTCTAAGGATTCAAAAAAGAGTAGTTAAAACCATAATAATATGAGAACTAAATAGAAGAATTGAATCAATAGAGATCAAACAGACAAAAGAAAATATTTCATGCACGGCCCTTTCATTTTTCATAAATTTTAGGAAATAATGTGAATTATTTTACCTAAATTGATGATTAATAATGTAGATGTTAAAATTTTTTGATATGCGAAGGAGAGTACATTTATGAAGAAGACACTTTTTAAGTTTTGGATTATTATTTTATCTTGTTTTATGGTTTTAAGTAATGCATCTCTACTAGCCTATAGTGAAGATATCAGTGATAATGAAAAGAATGATATTGCGAATAGCTTTAGATATACCGATGGAGAAACTAGAGAAGGACATTCTATGAGTCTCTTTCTACGTTCGGCAGTTGATTCTTCGTGGCCTCAGGATTCAAAAGCTATCGCAAAAGGTATTGATGTAAGTACCCATAATGAAAAGATTGACTGGAGAAGAGTAAAACAATCAGGTGTTGATTATGCGATTATTCGATGTGGATATGGTACAAATGAAACATCTCAGGATGACAAGAGATGGGAAGAGAATGTAAAGGGATGTGTAGAAAACAATATTCCTTATGGTGTGTATTTGTATTCTTATGCAGATACTGTCGCTAAGGCTTCTAGTGAAGCAGATCATGCGATTCGCTTATTACAAGGCAAGAAGTTAAGCTATCCTGTTTATTATGATTTAGAAGAATATGCAGTGCGTAATAAAGTGAGTAAGACAGGCATTGGTGATATTGCGGAAACATTCTGCAATAAGTTATCTGCAAAAGGATATACAGTAGGTATTTATGCCAGCAAGGATTGGTTTACGAATTACTTAACAGACAGTCGATTCTCTTCCTGGACGAAGTGGGTTGCACAATATAACAGTACTTGTACTTATACTGGTACTTATGATATGTGGCAATGTTCTTCTACTGGTAGCGTACCTGGAATTTCAGGACGTGTCGATTTGAACTATGCGTATAAGACGTTTAATGGTTCATCTAATGTGAATAAACCTCAATATTCTGATGGATTACATCAAGTCAATGGTGGACTTTACTATTATACAAATAACCAGATCAATAAATCTTATAATGGTATTGCATCCTATAATGGTAATGATTATCTGGTTGTGAATGGTAAGGTGGATACTTCTAAAACTGGATTTACCCAAGCAGGTGTGAACTGGTATATGTTGAATGCAGGTAAGGTGAATAAGAACTTTACTGACCTGTATTACTACAATAAGAACTGGTTCTATATCAATAAAGGTGTATTGGATTGGTCATTTAATGGTCCGGTTCCATACAACAACAATATCTATTATGTAGAAAGCAGCATGATTACCTGGAAGTATAATAATGTAGCAGCTTATAATGGCATTAAATATTACTTCTCAAGTAGTCAGATTGATTATGGATTTAATGATTTATTCTATACGGGTGATACCTGGTATTATATAAAAGGTGGAAAAGTAGATACAGGATTTAATAGTCTCTACTATTTCAATAATAATTGGTATTATATAGAAAATGGGCAAATTACCTGGACCTATACAAGTCTAGTTAAATATAATGGAGTTATTTATTATGTTGATCGTAGTATGATTAGATGGAATCATCGAGGCTTAGTAGAATCAAATGGTACTTTGTATTATGTTTCAAATAGTATGGTTGATTATAATTTCAATGACCTTTATGAACAGGATGGAAAATACTACTATATTAAGAATGGTCAGGTAGATAAGAGTTATACTGGTATTTGTAAATATAATGGTAAACGATATTATATTGAGAATGGTGTGATTAATTCGCAATATACAGGTGTTGTAGAGAATGGTGGAAATTATCTCTATGTCACTAAGGGAATTGTAGATGAAAATTATACCGCATTAACTTACTATAAGAACAACTGGTATTATTTTGATAATGGTTCAGTTAACTGGAACTACAGCAACTTAATTCTTTACAACAACACTTGGTACTATATTCATAAAGGTATGATTCATTGGGACTACAATGGTGTTGTTCAGTACTATCAGACAAAATATTGTGTGAAGAATGGTGAGGTTGCCTGGAATTATACAGGACTTGCACAAAGTGAAGATGGTACTTGGTACTATATTAAGAAGGGTGTTGTAGATTATAGTCATTCAGGACTTATTTATTATAATAATGAATGGTTCTATGTGGATCATGGTGTGATCAACTGGGATTATTGTAGTTTAGTTCTTTATGATAAGAGATGGTATTATGTGGATCATGGAAAAATCAATTGGGGCTATACTGACTTAGTGAAATATGGAGAAACATGGTACTATGTGAGAAATGGTGAAGTAGATTGGAATTTTACTGATGTCGTTTATTATTATGGCACTTGGTATTATGTGAAGAAAGGTAAGCTTGATTGGAACCACACAGGCTTATTCCAACACTCAGGTACTTGGTATTATGTAAAAGATGGACGTATCAACTATAGCTATAAAGGTCTTGTTTATCATTCTGGTAATTACTTCTATGTAGAAAATGGTGAGATAAACTGGAACTTCAATGGTTATGCCCAGGTGAACAATAAAGGAACTTACTATAAAGTAGTTAATGGTAAACGTGTTTAGAAATGATGAGTATGATCGATATCCTCCTATTAGGAGGATATTTTTTATGAGAAGAATTATTTATCTAAAAAAAGTGGATAAAGGGATATGTTTAGAGGAGTATTTAAACATTAAGTATAATAAAAATACAATCTGATACAAATAATTGATTATAAAGAACTATAAGGGTAGAATAAATATGGGATGATAATCCTATTCTAAAGAAAGGAGGCGACATTTCATGAAGAAACTAAGTAAGTTGTTATTAGGCTTGATTTTATCTTTTATGGTTATTCAGGTACCTCTTGCTTTGAATCATTCTGTTTATGCATTAGATGATGAAACAACAGAAGATGTGATTACACCAAAGTCTGGACTTATGTATGAAGATAATCAGTTTGTCTATTATTCAGATGGAGAAGTAAACAAAGACTTTAAAGGACTCGCTGAGTATGAAGGTGAAAAGTATTATGTACAGAATGGGACTGTAGATACAAAGTTAACTGATGTAGTCTATATTGATGGTACTTGGTACTATATTGATAAGGGTCGCTTGAATGAAGAAACAAGGGATGTTAT
>NZ_DBPF01000050.1:0-11717 GCF_002299355.1 Catenibacterium sp. UBA627 | reverse complement strand
GGATAATAAATAACGATTTACGAAAGGATTTATTTATGAATAAGGTCAGTTTTAAAACTGACCTTATTTTTTTAGTCGATAACTGAGTATTTATATAATGTCAGAATGTATGTATAGTGTTATTCATCAAAGGGGGAATTTTATATGAAAGAAAATAAAACATTAAAAATTGCAGTAACAGGATTGATGGCGGCTTTAGCTTATATCGCCTTCACATTCCTACAGATCAAGATTCCAACACCAGGAGGAACTACTTCATTCCATTTAGGGAATACATTCTGTGTATTGGCTGCATTATTATTAGGTGGTGTTCCTGGTGGAATTGCAGGCGCAGCTGGTATGGGTATTGGTGATTTACTTGATCCAACTTATGTAATAGTTGCACCAAAGACATTTATCTTAAAGTTTGGTATTGGGGTTATTACAGGTCTAGTTGCACATAGAGTATTCAAGATTCAAAAACTAGAAGGTAAGCAGTTAGTGATTGGTGTAGTCGCTTCTACATTTGCAGGTTTATTATTTAATGTGATTGCTGAACCACTATTCTCTTATTTCTATACTTCAGTATTACTTGGTGCACCTTCTAAAGCGGCTTTAGCTCTTGCATCTTGGAATGCAGTGACTACTATCACTAATGCAGTAATTGCGATTGTGATTTCTTCAGCACTTTATTTAGCTTTAGCACCTACATTTAAAAAGAGTGGTTTATTAGATAAATTACATACAGTTAAAAAAGACTAATTAAAAAAGGACTCCTATGAGTCCTTATTTTAGTTTAAGGCCATCTTTAAAAGCACGCCCAACAATCTTTCCTAAACCTACATATTGATTATTGAATGGATCAAATGTGATAGGCTTTACTTTAGATACATCTACTCTTCCTGTTTCATCTAAGACACGTTCATCTACAGATACATTAACAATTTCACCCTTCATAATTTCTGTATCTAAATCATAGTCCTTGAGACGACATTCTAGACATATAGGTAATTCATTGATAATAGGTGCATGTACTTTACTGGATGGCGTATAAGTAAAACCTGCTTTTTCTAGTTTATTGGGTTCCTTATGCCCTGATACAACGCCCACATAATCACACTCTACTACATGATCTTCATCTGCAATACTGACAGTAAAAGCCTGTGTTTTTAAGATGTTCTGGACTGTTTTATGTCCGCTAGAAAGACTCAATGAAATTTCCATTGTATCGCTAATACCACCCCATGCTGCATTCATTAAATCAGGATGATCATTCTTATCAAAACTCCCAATCATATAGACAGGCTGTGGATAAGTAAGTGCACGTGCACCAAAATCTTTTCTCATTTCTTTTTCCTCCTTTTTAATATTTTCATAGCAGTTTGATAAAGTGCATCATCAGAAAGATTATTGATTCTTTCAGCTTTTATATAAGTAGGATAATCATCAATATCAGGATCATCACCGCATATATCAATACCAATTACTTCACAGTTTTTTAAGAAGTGAGCTAATACATCCTCTAACATCCCCAGTGACATCTCTCCTTGATTCCAGTTCGTCATAGCATATCTTTCATCTAAGACATCCTTATCTATAGAAATATAAACAGGATATTTCGTTTCAAGAGGAATAGTAACACCTTGCTCAAGTTCTTCTATACTGAAACTTAATACTTTATTCCGTTCCATTGATTTCAAATCATGTTTACTTGGTCCTATTAAATATAAACGATGAAGAGAAGGGTTTTGTAAAGCTTTTTTAGCCCAGTTTCCACAGCTGAGCATATCTCCTACAATAGAAGACTGCATGTCTGTATGGTGATCAATCAAAACAAGATCAAAAGGTTCATGAATAAAATCAGTCATCAATTTAGTGATGTAATGATAATCGCCTGAATCAATAAAATGAATACCAGAAATACCATTCTTGCTTATCATCTCTTTTAATTGTTTTTCTGCATGTTGATCACAGAATAAACGTGTTCCTTCAATGTCACTACAATCATAATAAGTTAACTGTGGATAATCCCCTTTATAGGAATGAGTAAAATCAAATACATAGTTATGCATCTTTATCACCTGTAGGTAATTATAATCTTTATTTAGCACTTGTCAAATCCGACTGCTAAAAAAGAGATAGCCGCAGCTATCTCTTGAGTATTATAATTCTTCACCGTTTGTTTCAATAACGTGTTTATACCAGTAAAATGATTTCTTCTTACTTCTAGAGAAGTCCCCTTCATGGTTATTATTATAGTTAACATAGATGAAACCATAACGTTTATCATATTCACCAGTAGAAGCAGATACAATATCAAATGGAGACCACATAGTATAACCTAATAGGTCAACACCATCATAAGTGACTGCATCTCTCATTGCTTCAATATGTGCCTTTAAGTAATCAATACGATACTGGTCATCTACAGTACCATCTTCTTCTTTCTTATCATAAGCACCAAAACCGTTTTCTACAATCATCATTGGAAGTTCATAACGATCATAGAACCAGTTTAAGCACCAGCGTAATCCTAATGGGTCAATCTGCCATCCCCAGTCAGAAGCCTTTAAGTATTCATTTCTTACAAAGTCTTCACTAAAGTAATCAAATGTCTTTTCATTACGTCCCTGATACTTAGTTGCGAATGACATGTAATAAGAGAATCCAATGTAATCTACTTTACCTTCACTTAAGATCTTCTTATCCTCTTCAGTAATGAAATCATATCCTTTTCTTTCAAACTTCTTTAAGATATAGTTTGGATAATGTCCTCTTGCATGCACATCAGCAAACCAATATTTCTGATGCATAGCACCTAAGGCATTCATCATATCTTCTGGTTTTGGAGAAGCTGGATAAACACCATTCATACCAATCATACAACCAACCTTTAAGTCAGGATTGATTTCATGAGCCGCCTTAACTGCAAGTGCTGAAGCGACTAATTCATGATGTGCTGATAAATACATTAAATATTCAGCATCATCACCTTCTTTTAATAATACAGCACCTTCCTGGATTAAGTTATGCTGAGTCGGATCAGCCTGGTTATTGATTTCATTAAATGTCATCCAGTATTTTACTTTATGCTGATATCTTTCAAAACATACCTTTGCGAACTTCACAAACATATCAATGGCTTTACGATTTCTAAATCCTCCATATTCTTTTGCGAGTGCCCAAGGTAATTCAAAATGTGATAATGTGATGATTGGTTCAATACCATATTTTAATAATTCATCAAATACATCATCATAGAACTTTAAACCTTCTTCATTAGGTGTTTCTTCATCTCCTCTTGGGAAGATTCTTGTCCAGGCAATAGAAGTTCTAAATGCCTTGAATCCCATTTCAGCAAGTAATGCGATATCTTCCTTATAATGATGATAGAAGTCTACACCTACATGGTTTGGATAATCTTCTCCAGGAAGAACACCATCTGTTAAACGTCTAGGTGCTCCTGTTAAGTTGTCCCCCGCTGTTTCTACATCTGTACAGCTGATTCCTTTTCCGCCTTCCTGCCAGGCACCTTCACACTGATGAGCAGCTACTGCGCCACCCCATAAAAAGTCGTCTCTAAACATTGTCTTGTCTCCTTTTCTCTTTCTAATAATTATAAATAGAAATGAAAATGATTTCTATAATTTTCAGAAATAGAGAACAAACTTTCGTAAAAATGTTTCATCTTTACATTGTTTGTTCAAAAATTCACAATAATTTTGTAACATTTTTTATGAAAGCGTTGCATTTTATTTATATAAGATGTAATATAGCACTATCAACCAAATAAAAAAAGGGGAGCTGACGCGACGGCTGAGAAGAAATACGATCGGATTTCGACCCATAAAACCTGATACGGATAATGCCGGCGTAGGAATTTTGTTTTTTTTAGGTATACATGCTCAGGTATACCTTTTTTTATTGTCAAAAGGAGGACTTATATGAGTTACACAACACAAATGGATGCTGCTAGACAGGGTATTATTACACCTGAAATGGAAATTGTAGCCGCAAAAGAATCTATGGATTTAGAAGTATTACGTGAACATATTGCGAAAGGACATGCTATTATTCCATGTAATAAGAATCATACTTCTATTGATCCGAGTGGTATTGGTTCAATGTTGAAGACTAAGATCAATGTGAACCTAGGTATTTCTAGAGACTGTAAAGACATGGATGTAGAAATTGAAAAAGTGAATAATGCAGTAAAGATGGGCGCTGAATCAATCATGGACTTAAGTTCTTATGGTGATACACGTACTTTTAGAAAGAGATTAACTAAAGAATGTCCTGCCATTATTGGTACTGTCCCTATTTATGATGCTGTTGTTTATTATCATAAAGCTTTAAAAGATATTACTGCAAAAGAATGGTTAGATATTGTTAGAATGCATGCTGAAGATGGTGTGGATTTCATGACTATTCATTGTGGTATTAATAGAGCTATGTATGAACGTTTTAAGAATAATAAGCGTTTAATGAATATTGTTTCTCGTGGTGGTTCTATTATGTTTGCCTGGATGGCTATGACTGGAGAAGAAAATCCATTTTATGAATATTATGATGAAGTCTTAGATATCTGCCGTGAGTATGATATTACTATGAGTTTAGGTGATGCATGTCGTGCTGGATGTTTGGCTGATGCAACTGATGTGGCTCAGATTGGTGAGTTAGTGACTTTAGGAGAATTAACACAGCGTGCATGGGATAAAGATGTGCAGGTGATGATTGAAGGTCCTGGGCATATGCCTTTAAATCAGATTGCCGCTAATATGGAAATCCAGAAGACAATCTGTAAAGGTGCACCTTTCTACGTATTAGGCCCTTTAGTTACTGATATTGCCCCTGGTTATGATCATATTACTGCCGCCATCGGTGGTGCTATTGCAGCCACTTATGGTGCATCATTCTTATGCTATGTCACTCCTGCAGAACATCTTCGTCTGCCTAATCTAGACGATGTTAAAGAAGGTATTATTGCATCTAAGATTGCCGCACATGCGGCAGATATTGCGAAAGGTATTCCTGGTGCCATGGAATTAGATAATAAGATGGCATGTGCAAGAAAGAAGCTGGACTGGGAAGAAACATTTAAATACTCAATTGATCCAGAAAAAGCAAGACGTTATCGTGCTGAAGCAGCACCTGAAAAAGAAGATACATGTTCTATGTGTGGTAACTTCTGTGCTGTTAAGAATATGAATCGTATTCTTGATGGTGAAATTGTAAATATCTTTGATGAATAAGAAAAAAGGCGTAACTCGTATATATGAGCTACGTCTTTTATATTAGTCTAAATCAGCACCATTAGATTCGCAGACTTTCTTATACCAGAAGAATGAATCTTTCTTGCTTCTAGAGAAGTCCCCAGTTCCATCATCATGTCTATCTACATAGATGAAACCATAACGTTTTGCATACTGTCCAGTACCTGCAGATACTAAGTCGATTGGTCCCCAAGTTGTATAACCGATTAGTGGTACACCATCTTCGATAGCTTCATCCATTGCTTTAATATGATCTCTGAAGTAATCAATTCTATAAGTATCGTGTACAGAGCCATCTTCTTCTACCTTATCGAATGCACCAAAACCATTTTCTACAACCATTAATGGTGTATGAGGATAACGGTCATGTAGGATATTTAATGTATATCTTAATCCATCAGGGTCAATCTGCCATCCCCAGTCAGAAGCCTTTAAGTAAGGGTTCTTAGCACCTGTTGCAAGGTTACCATTTGTCTTTTCAGCATTTTCATCAACTGTTACACAGTTAGACATATAGTAAGAGAATGTATAGAAGTCTATGACACCTTCTTTAATGATCTTCTTATCTTCTTCAGTAATAAATGAAGTATCAATACCATGATCCTTGAAATATCTGAACATATATGTTGGATATTCACCACGAACTTGTACATCCCCACAGAAGTTATTCTTGAAGTTATCTTCATTAAATGCTGCAAGAATATCTTTTGGATTTGGTGTTAATGGATATAAAGTTGTATGAGCAATCATGTTACCAATCATGAAATCAGGATTGATCTTATGACCTTCTGTCACAACTAATGCACTTGCAACGAACTGATTATGTAATGCTTCAAATGTCTTCTGAGGGTTAGATTTTAATTTGTTTAATGGAATACGTTCATCAGAGTTAACATCTTCTGGATCCATGATACCTAAACCATAAAGGTCACCTATTCCACCTTCACCCATACATGCGATATTGATTTCGTTGAATGTTAACCAGTATTTAACCTTATCCTTATAACGTTTCATACAAGTAGTTGCATACTTAACGAACATATCAATCACTCTTCTATCAGAGAAACCATTGTATTTAGTCACAATGTTCCAAGGAATTTCATAATGACATAATGTAACTAAAGGTTCAATATTGTGTTTCTTACATTCGTCAAATACCTTGTCATAGAAAGCTAAACCTTCTTCATTAGGTGTTTCATCATCACCATTAGGGAAAATTCTACCCCAGTTGATTGATAATCTGAATACATTCCATCCCATTTCTGCAAATAAAGCAATATCTTCAGCATAATGATGATAGAAATCAATTGCTTCATGGCTTGGATAGAACGCAGTCTTATCAGTCTTTGGTAAGAATGTTCTTGGAGTATTTACATCTCCACCAAGTAACATATCTGGTACTGATAAACCTTTACCATCTTCTAAATAAGCACCTTCACACTGATTGGCAGCAACTGCGCCACCCCATAAAAATCCTTTTGGAAAACCCATTTCCTTTACCTCCGTTCATCTTTTCTGTATGTATTATATACATAATAAAAATCATTATAATTAATTTTCATCAAATGAAAACGATTTACACCATATGAAAATTATCAAAAGTTATTATTTAGAATAAATCCCCTCTTTTATGTTCTCCCATATTAGACATAATACACTCTTGATGTTGCTTATGAACAATATCCCATACATACTCCATGCCTGTTGCAAGTGGCTGATTTAGAAAATCTTCTTTATTAATCCAATAAACCTCTCCTTCATCACTTGAATGAAGAACTCCTTCATACTCACTTGCCTTATAGACTAGAATAATATTATGAATAGAATGCTTATACCAATGATATAAACCACATAAATATGGAGTCTTAATTGTAAGACCTGTTTCTTCTTTCACTTCTCTAATCATAGCATCTTTGAATATTTCTTCTTTTTCTACATGACCACCAGGAAAAGTAATACCTGTGTAGGAATCATTGACTTTATTCTGAACTAAGACATGTCCTTTATCATCTTCAATCATACACATATTCATTAAACAGACATTTTCCTTACGACGCTTCTTTACACCTTTAAACTCAATTGCCTGTGCTGGGCATATTTCTAAACAGGTCCCACAATGAAGACATTGTGCGACATCTATTACTTCATTATGAATACAACATTGAGGACAAATAGTCTCACATTTGCCACAATGAATACAGCAATCAGTAATGGTATAACAAACAGCATGTTCCTTACTATTAATAGTAATAGGTGCTCTTTTAATATGTACTGGATCACTGATATCAAAATATTCGCCAGATGCTTCATATAAACAAAAGACATCCAATGCCTTTCTTGTATCTTCTGGATAGATAGACTGCATATAAGTATTCTTTAAGAAGATCTCATCTAGCTTATGAGACCCAATATTCTTAACCTTACCACTTAAACTAAAAGAAACTTTTCCTTTAAGTCCTGTTAAGGAAATATACTCCTGGTCCATCAGTTCCTGATAGAAACTCTTTCCTCTTGCAGTTAAGAAGTAAATCCCTTCTTTATCATACAACATTAAGTCGATGATTCGAGTGATAGGTCTACCCTCACTATTAATAGTTGCCATTGTGACTGAATGAATATCTTCAACAAGTAATTTGATATAATCCATAAAAATACCTCCAGATATTATTTTATAACATAAAGAAAAGAGAGTCTATTACAGGCTCTCTACATACTCTTCTAAACATAGATTTTTCTGATGCATCTTTAAGGCATCTTTCTTACCTACATAACGATAATGCCATGGTTCATGCTTAATATGTGTTATAGATGTTTTGCTCTTAGGATACCGTTTCACAAAACCATATTTATATGCATTTCTTTCTAACCATCTATAAGCAGACTGATTGGTTGTATAACGGTAATCCCCTACTATATCCACTGCAAGCCCTAATTGATGTTCACTTGTACCTGGGGCTGATACATAATTTAATGCATATCTTCTTGCAAGAATCGTAAATAATCCTTTACTCTTATAATAATCTGTACGATTATCTAAGATTTTCTGTTGCGAATGAGATGATCGATATCCTTCATTCACCTGCATATAAATATCATCTTTTCTTGCAGCTCTAAACATTTGTGATAATTCAAGCACAATACGTGAATCTACTTCTTTCCCATTATCTAGCTTTGTAAGAATCACCTTATAGTTATCTGGTATTCTATTTGTATGATTAACAAGCATAAGATTCCAGCCATGATTTGTAGAAGCATCATCTATAAAAGTATCTGAACGAAATATAATATATCCTGATAATATGAGTAATAGAATTCCTAGAACTAAAAGACATTTCTTGAATAATCGCATTTCTCTTCACCTCACAATAGTTATATCGTGAAATGTTGAAAAGAAACATCTCAAATTCCTTACAAAAATATTAAGATTTACTTACATGATTATAGTTTTTGGTGACAAAAAGCCACCTAAAAAGATGGCTTATTTCTTACGTTCATGAAGATCACTTAGATCATATGGTGTTTCCTGGTAAACATAATAGTTCAACCAGTTAGAGAATAAGAGATAGGCATGTGAACGCCATTTTACTTGTATTTCCTGAGATGGATCATCATCAAGATAATAGTTTTTAGGTAGTTCTGCAATGACATCTGGTTTCTCTTTGTCACGCTTATATTCTTTATCTAATGTATCTGGATCATATTCAGGATGTCCTGTCACAAAGAACTGAGAACCATCCTTAGAAGCCACTAAATAGACACCTGCATCATCACTTTCTGCAAGTATATCTAAGTTAGAATTACTTGCAACATCTTCCTTTAAAACAGTTGTATAACGTGAATGTGGTGCATAGAACTGATAATCAAAACCTCTTAAAATCTTTCTTCTCATCTTTCTTTGATTAGTATGATGACGATATACACCAGTTAATTTATGCTTCAATAAGTACTTATCAATACCATAATAATAATGTAAAGCAGCCTGTGAAGCCCAGCAGATAAAGAAAGAACTAAAGACATGTGTCTTGGCCCATTCAAGGATTTCACATAGTTCATTCCAATAGTCTACTTCTTCAAAAGGCATCTGTTCTACAGGAGCACCTGTAATAATCATACCATCATAAGAATTCTCTTTAATATCTTTAAATGTCTTATAGAAAGTAAGTAAATGTTCCTTAGGGACATTCTTAGAATCATGTGTAGACATATGAATAAGTTCTACTTCAAGCTGTAATGGTGTATTAGATAATAATCTTAATAATTGTGTTTCAGTTGTAATCTTTAAAGGCATGATATTTACAATCAAGATCTTTAAAGGTCTAATACGCTGCGTAGTCGCACGCGTCTGGTTCATCACAAAGATGTTTTCAGCTGTTAAAACTTTATATGCTGGTAAATCATCTGGTATATTAATTGGCATAAAAATTCCCCCTATCTATATGCAAGTAATTCATCAAATGCATCAATAATAAAATGATCTGTCATCCCTGATAAATAATCAATAATACTCTTTTCTAAAGCAAGTGAATCATTCTCAAAGTCATAGACTATATGATTTTGATAACGTTCATCATGAAGTAATGTACTATAGCGTATCAACCATTTAATATAATGATTAATAATGAGTGGATAACGTTCTGCATCTTTTTTTAAGTCTAAAACAAAATTGTCATGTTGTCCATACTCATATAAGAAAGAAAAGAGACTCTCTAAAATCAATTGTACATATTGCGTATGAATCTTAACCTTCTTTATTTCATAGATCTTTTGATAATTAAATTTCATAAATATCTTCATGATTTCAAAAGCTTCATCCGATAAACCAATATATTCCTCCGTACTATTATGAATCACATCTTGAATAAAGTAATTGACCACTGTTCCATTATTGATTGCTTTAAATAAACCTGGAACAACTGTATTAATTTCTTCTATTAAGCTTTTCATATCTTCTTCATTAAGTATATGTAAGTTCCATGCATCCTCTATATCTCTTGCCAGATAAGCTATCTTATCACTGATTTTTACAACACACCCTTCTAGAGTATAAGGTTGATAGAGTCCTGGTGATTTGAAGTCTTTTAAATCGATTTTTTCATCTCTAGGTTTAATTCTTCTTTGATTCACTTCGCCACAATGAGCTATAATGCCATCTCTCACTGCATAAGTCAGATCAAGATTATGTTCAATATGTTGATCATCCTCTAATAAACATAAATCATCTATGAGATGAAGGCTATTCTTTTCATGCCAGAAAGGCTCTAAACCATGTTTTATAGACAAAGAAGATAGAATCTTTTCTCCTCCGTGACCAAAAGGGGCATGTCCTAAATCATGTCCAGCGCTTATAGCACGTGTAAGTTCAGTATTAAGACCTAATTGATAGGCGATTGTATAGCTAATAGATTCTACTAGATTCACATGTTCAGCACGTGTACATATATGATCATTATCAGGTGCAAAAAAGACCTGTGTCTTATGTTTTAAACGTCTATAGGCTGTAGTGAATATTATACGATTATAATCTCTCATAAATGGTGTTCTAAAATCACCTTTTCTTTCATATAACTGTGACTTTCTTTCTGTGCAGTCATTATATTTTGGATTTTCTTTATTCATCGCTTTCATGAAATCACCTCAAAAAAATTATAGCACAAAAAAAAGGCGCCTAAGCGCCTTAAGAAATTATTTAGATAATAATGATGCAGCTGCTTCATCAACGATGATGATTGCATCTTCATGTTTCTGAAGAATAGAAGCTGGTAAATCTTCTGTTACTGGTCCTTCAACTAAGCCTTTAACTGCTTTAGCTTTTCTTTCACCAGTCGCAATTAATAAGACCTTCTTAGCTTCCATGATATTAGAAATACCCATAGTTATTGCATGAGTAGGAACAGCACTTAAATCACCATTGAAGAATAGTTTAGCGTTGTCTTCGATTGTGCTCTGCTTTAATGCAATGTAGTGAGTCACTGAATCAAATGATGTACCTGGTTCATTGAAACCAACATGTCCATTAGAACCTAATCCTAATAACTGGATATCTCTTGGATTTTCAGCTAATAATGCATTGTATTCATCACATACTTCTTCGATTGAACCCTTACCCTTAGGAACATTGATATTATTCTTATCGATATCTAATTCATTGAATAACTGATTGCACATGAAATAGTAATAACTCTGTGGATGATCCTGTGCTAAACCATAATATTCATCAAGGTTGAATGATTTGATATCTTTGTAGCTTGTTCCATTTTTCTTATGATCTTCTCTCATTAATTCATATAGACGGATTGGTGTAGAACCAGTAGCTAGGCCAAGGTTTGCGTTTGGTTTATTTTTGATAACATCAAGCATGATTTCTGCTGCTTTCTGACTTGCTTCTTCATAATCTTTAGTAACAATAACTTTCATATTATTATCCTCCTGTTTACACTTATATATTATACTCGTTATCCCTATTTG
>NZ_DBPF01000062.1:0-5059 GCF_002299355.1 Catenibacterium sp. UBA627 | reverse complement strand
ATAAAAAAAGGGGATAGCAACAGCTATCTCCTCATGACTATTCTTCATCAAATAAAATTAGATCATCAAATGTCTGTCTTCTTACAACGACTCTTGATTCACCTTCATAAGTGAATACTACAGCTGGTTTAGGTAACTGGTTGTAATTAGAAGACATAGAGTAGTTATATGCACCTGTAGAGAATACTGCAAAAATATCTCCTGGCATAATATTAGCTGTAACTGGTAAATCCTTAGTAATCATATCAGCACTTTCACAGATCTTACCTACAACTGTTACAGTCTTAGTTTTTGTTTCTCCTGCTTTATTTGCGACAATACCATCATATTTCGCATCATATAAAGGTGTACGGATATTATCAGACATACCACCATCAATAGAGACATAAGTACGTACATCAGGGATTTCTTTAATACATCCTACTGTATAAAGAGTAATACCTGCATTACCTACAACATAACGTCCTGGTTCAATCATAACAGCTGGACGTTCCCAACCATGACTATCATATTCATTATAAATAACTTTCATGATTTCTGATGTAATAGATTCAAAATCAAGTGGTTCATCCCGTTTAGTATAAGCAATACCATAACCACCACCGGCATTAATCTTACTTGTTACAACACCAAATGTATTATAGATTTCATTTACGAACTTCATGAACTGAAGCATTGCATTCACATAAGCGAATAAATCAAATACCTGAGAACCGATATGACAATGAATTCCTTCATATTCGATATTATCAGACTCTAAGATTCGCTGAATAGCTTTTAAATAGATACCATAATGAGAACTAAAGCCAAACTTAGTATCCTTATGACCAGTCATGATATAGTTATGACCACCGGCTTTAATACCAGGGACAATTCTTAAAGTTGCTTTGACTTTCTTACCTAGCTTACCTGCAATCTGTTCACAGTTTTCAATTTCATAGAAATTATCTACTACGAAATGAGTCACATCATGACTTAATGCATATTCAATTTCTGAAGGAAGCTTATTGTTTCCATGGAAGTATATCTTATCTGGATCAAATCCAGCACGTAATGCGATACTGATTTCTCCTGCAGATACGCAGTCAATTCCAATACCATATTCGCTTGCAAGCTTATAGATTGCAAGACAGCTAAAAGACTTAGATGCAAATAATGGAAGTGCCTTTTCATACTTATCCATGAACTTTGTCTTTAATTCATTCATCTGATGTCTAATATGACCTTCACTCATAACATAAAGTGGTGTGCCATACTGCTTTGCGAGATCAGATGCTTTAATACCATCTATATATAAATCATTGCCTTTTATATCAGCAAACTGTGTCTGTAATACCATACCATTCCCCTTAATATAATGTTTTTAAATCAAATAAACCTTTGTCTTTATTCATTAATGCCTTTAATGCAGCAACAGCACCATTCGCAAATACTTCTTTAGAAAGAGCTGTATGCTTTACTTCTACGATTTCATCCTGTCCTGCAAACATTACTGTATGTTCACCAAAGATTGTCCCACCTCTTATAGATGAAATACCTACTTCATTTCTTTCTCTCTTACGATGAATAGAATGACGATCATAAGTAGGTTCTAATGAATCATCTAAAGCATTATTAATACCATCATATAACATCACTGCAGTACCTGATGGTGAATCAATCTTTTGATTATGATGTTTTTCCATGATTTCAATATCAAAATGATGTTCAAAGAATTCTTTCGTAAATTCACTCACCATCTTATTCATCATAGCCACACCATAAGAAGTGTTATAAGACTGGAAGAGGGCAATCTCATGAGATGCTTCTTCAATCTTCTTTAAGTCTTCTGCACTAAAGCCAGTAGTAGCGAATACAACTTTACACTTATTCTTTAATGCATAAGATAGAATGCTATCTAGATTGGCAGGATGTGAGAAATCAATAATGGCATCAATATCATCCTGTACTTCATCTAATGACTTATATGCAGGTACTTCTGGCTGTACATCAAACACAGGAGATACAACACCAGCTAATTCTAAATCTGCATCATTCATTACTGCATGGGCTACTTTCTTCCCCATTAAACCATAACCATATACTAATACTTTCATCTTAATAACCCTTGCTTTCAAATTCTTTCATTGCATCAAATAATAACTTCTTATTTTCTTCTGTAGTTGGAATAAGAGGCTGACGAAGCATATCACTTTCAATAACACCCATATGCTTTAAAGCAGCCTTAGGCATGATTGGATTAACATCAATGAATAAATATTTAGAAACATCATTTAAATCATAAGCCATCTTTCTAGCAAGTTCTAAATCACCCTTTAATGCAGCCTGTGCAAACATTTCTGTTTCTCTTGGATAAAGGTTAGATAATACTGAAATAACACCTTTTCCTCCTGCTGCGATAAATGGAAGAATATTATCATCACATCCAGAATATAAATCAAAGTCCATATCCTTAGTACGTGTTAATACTTCCATTGCATATGCAATATCATCTGTTGCATCTTTCATAGCAACAATATTAGGAACCTTTGCAAGTTCTACTACTGTATCTACACTGATCTTCATACCAGTTCTACCTGGTACATTATACATAATAAGTGGTAAATCACTTGCAGCAGCAACAGCCTTATAATGTTCAATTAAACCTCTCTGAGAAGTCTTATTGTAGTAAGGTGTTACAACTAAGTTTGCATCAGCACCTGCTTCAGCATTGAACTTAGCCTTTCTAATAGCCTGTGCAGTATAGTTAGAACCTGCACCTGCAATAACCTTTACACCTGTACCCTTAGCCATTTCTACTGTAATCTTAGTGAGTTCAAATTCATCTTCAATATCAATAGTTGCAGGTTCACCAGTAGTTCCGTTGACAAGTAATGCTTTTACACCACCATCAATCATTCTCTGTACCTGTCTTTTATAACCTTCGTAATCAATACTTCCATCTTCAAACATTGGTAATACCAATGCAACACCTGTACCTTCAAAAATTGGTTCCATTTTATGCTAATTCCTCCTGAATCTTTTCTAATGCTTTCTTTAAATATTTCTTTTCTATAACATATGAAATAGATACTTCACTTGTTGTCACTTGAGCAAATGGGATTTGGTTATCACCTAGAACTTTGAATAACTTACTTGCAAAACCAACTTCATTTTCCATATGACCTTCTACAACAAGCTTACCTACATTCTTAGATGCAAATACACCAATACGTGGGTGATTTTTCTTAACTTCTTCAATAGCCTTGTTTAAAGCACTTTGTGCTTTTGCATCACATGTGAAATCAATACGCATTTCATCTTCTAGCATGACTGATGAGATCATATCGATGTTCACACCTTCACGACTAATTGTTTCAAACACATCAGCCACAAAGAGAGGATTCTTTTCAACATTCATTAACTTCACTTGAATAATGTCTTCTTCAATCTCCAATCTTGTAATCACACTGTTCATCTTCATCATCTCCATTTTTCTATAAAAAAATATTGCAATGGTGCCATTGCAATATAATTAGTAATCTTCATTATATTCAATAGCGCACCACAAATATTTTGTGACAGTGAATAAGATCTTCTCTTATCCCCCAGATAACAGTTCATATACAGTTCCCTGTCTCTTCGGCATTTGCTCCCCCTTCATTATCTGGCTGTATCCATTAATAACGAATTCTTAACGCATGCACCTCTATTTGCCAACATAATAACATATTATCAATCATAAAAAAAGTGATTTTCTTCTAAATAGTGCATATATTCTTTGATCCAGGGACTATCTACCGCATATCGCTGAAGCATTAATACAACTTCCTGCCCTTGATACATGAAGCGCATCTCTGATTCAGCCCCTTTCTTTTTCACTTTAAAATCTGTCACAGATTGATAATCAAAGAAATAAACTTCTTCTATAAACTTTAAATTCTCATAACACATAAAAGTAATACCATCGTAATCAAAACTCATCATATAAAAATGCACTGGTTTACCATGTACATGACCTAACCACATTGTGAAAGCTGTCTTTTTCCAATCTACTTCATATTTCGTATGGGCAAAAGCTACATTATTATGAAATGGGATTCTTGATAAACGAATGTAATCTTGTAATAATTCTTCTCTCTTATTCATGGATTTCTAAAGGCAATTGATCAGGATCTTTAAAAAATGTCATTTTCTTGCCTGTAAATGTATCATAACGGATTGGTTCTGTTTCAATACCCAATGCATTTAATTCTTTGACTGTTTCTTCTACATCTTCTACCTTAAAAGCCAGATGTCTTAGTCCTGCAGTTTCAGGGAAAGGATGTAGTGGGGCATCAGGTTTAATAAATATTTCTAATTCCATATCTCCAAGTTGAAGATCTAACTTGATATCCTGTTTATCCTCTCTCTTGTTTTCTCTAATAATATTAAAGCCTAATTTATTGACATAAAAGTCAATTGTTTGATCATAATCTTTTGTAATGATCGCAATATGATGTACTGTGTCTAATCTCATAAGAACACCTCCTGTTACTATTATATCATTGACATCAAGAATGATATATAGTTATTATAATACAAACCAACTAATGAGGTAGGTAATACATGAATAAGAAAACAATTATATATTCTATTAAATCTGCACTCCCTGTTATAAATTTGTGGCGAAAAAAACCACACGCTTGCGTGTGGGATAAAAGCCACATTTCACTTGATAAATACTAAGAAAAATGATATATAATCTGTTATGAAATGACGATTGTCAAGTGGAAATAACACATTTCTTTGATTTTCGTTTTTTCCGTTTTTTCATTTTATTTTGTTTTTTAAATCAAGGACATAGGACAAGAAACTTCTATACAGATTTATCGGCGGTTGGCCACTCTGTTATTCGTGGATTGGTTACCTCAGGTCAATGGTTTCGCCGCAAGTTTCTTTGTCTATGGTCGTGAATCAAATCTTTGGAATAAGAAGTGTCTACATAGATTAGTCTTGAATAACTTTAACCATCTTCTTATAGAGATTTCCTGTCCAATAGCCTCGATTCTTTTTTGTTACTAAATATTAATTTTATTAA
>NZ_DBPF01000120.1:3522-13080 GCF_002299355.1 Catenibacterium sp. UBA627 | reverse complement strand
TAGATAGTGAAGTCTACACAAGCTCTTACTTCAGCATTTTCCTTCGCAATTTTCGCAACAGCTAAATGTCTAGGATCATTCGCATAGCTAGCAAGATCTTCCATATTATCAAATTCCATAACTAATGAAACATCATATGTTTCATTAGGATTTTCATTTCTCCCAACATGTAAAGAACGGATACCATCAATCTGTCCTACAAGTCCCTTTAATCCTTCTACAAACTGATTCTGTAGATCTTCTGTACCTTCTTTAAATTTCCATACAACAACGTGCTGAATCATACCTTATTCCTCCTTCATTAATTCATTCACTATAGGCATAAGTTCCATCTGTGTAATTGTTTCAATAAGACCTGCATCAACTACTTTAGTAATTGCAGGATCCATTGGAAGACGACATACAGTAGAAATATTAAACTTCTTCGCAATTTCATCTATATGACTTTCACCAAACAAATAATGTTTATGTCCACAATCAGGACAGATATAATAACTCATATTCTCAACAAGACCTAGAATAGGAATATTCATCATCTGTGCCATATTCACTGATTTTTCTACAACCATGCTGACAAGTTCCTGTGGTGAAGATACCGTAATAATACCATCTACAGGAAGAGATTGGAAGACTGTTAGAGGAACATCTCCAGTTCCTGGAGGCATATCGACAAATAAATAATCTAATTCGCCCCAATATACATCAGTCCAGAACTGTGTAACAGTATTAGAAATCAAGCTTCCTCTCCATACAACAGGATCAGTAGGATTATCCAGCATTAAGTTTAAAGAAACAATCTTAATACCTGTACGTGTTTCGGCTGGGATAATACCCTTATCACATCCATAAAGCTTTTCAGTTAAACCAAAAGCCTGGGGAATTGATGGTCCTGTAATATCCGCATCTAAAATACCTACATTATAACCAATACGGTTCATCATGACTGCAAGTAATGATGTCATTAAACTCTTACCTACACCACCCTTACCACTTGTGACTGCAATAACATGTTTGATATGGGAATCCTTATTCAAATCTTTATGAAGATCCTTATTAAAATATTTATCATATTCACCCATTTTAATCACCTCATCTACTATTATACATGAAATATTATAAAAATGCTGATTAACGAACGGTATAACCAGCATACATGGTGATGGCAAATAAGATTATTGCACATATAATCTTAGAAATTGCCCAGGCGATTTCGTATCTCATTGTTCCTCCTATTCTATACTTAGTATAGAATAAGAGGAGAAATACAAATATCATTACAGACACAAGAATATATAAATATTAAGTAAAAAAACTAGAGAAATGAATCTCTAGCTTACAATCAATGAGTGGCAGATAGAAGTATAGTTCCCATAATCATAACAGCAACTAATTTTGAACCTAACCAATACAAATTGTACTTCATATCTATCACCCTTTCTTTTTCTATATTCAGTATAGTAAAGAAAGGGTTAAGAAGAAATCACACTCATATTAAGTGTTCGTAAGTATTACTTTAAGAAACGTTTGATCCATTTCATCTTATCATCGGTAAGTGGATAATATCTAAATGGTAAATCAATACGTGTACTCTTATGCAAAACAGAACGACGATGAGAAAATGTCTCAAAAGTAAACTTACCATGATAATAACCAATACCACTTGCGCCTACACCACCAAATGGAAGTGTATTAGTCGCAAAATGGCTGACTGTATCATTAATACATGCATCACCAAAACTACATAAATCTAGAATCTTATTAGCATGATATGAATCATTGGAGAATAAATAAAGAGCAAGAGGCTTATCATGACTATTAATATACTGAATCGCTTCTTCAATTCTATTGTATTCTACAAGTGGAAGAATAGGTCCAAAGATTTCTTCTTCCATTAAAGGATTATCAAAATCTACATCATTCACAATAGTAGGTGCAATCTTTAAGTGTTCTTCATCTACTTCTCCACCGATAAGAATATCCTGATTCTCTAATAGCTTCTTTAAGCGATCAAATTGTTCTTTATTGACGATCTTACATAAGTTCTCACTTTCTAATGGATGTTCACCAAAGAACTTCTTAATATACTCTGCAGCATAATCAATAAAAGCCGCTTTCATAGTATCTTTAATTAATATGTAATCAGGTGCAATACAAGTCTGACCAGCATTCAAGAACTTACCGAATATAATACGCTTGGCTGCAATCTCCATAGGAATCATATCAGTTAAAATAGCAGGAGACTTACCACCTAATTCTAGTGTGACAGGTGTTAATGTTTCTGCCGCCTTCATATAGATTTCTCTACCAGCTTTCTTACCACCAGTAAAGAAAATATAATCAAAAGGTAAATCTACAAGTTCCTTAGAAACCTCTAAACCACCTTCAACACAATAGGCATGTCCTTTATCAAAACATGTATCAATGAGCTGCGCTACAATAGCGGAAGTATGTGGTGTCTGCTCACTTGGTTTCACTATTGCACAGTTCCCTGCTGCAATAGTACCAATAAGTGGTTCTATCGCAAGTAGAAATGGATAGTTCCAAGGAGAAATAATAAGTGTAACACCATAAGGTTCATAAATCGTATAAGAACGAGAAAAGAACTGATGAAGAGGTGTCTTTACCTTATCCTTCTTTACCCATTTTTTAATATTCTTTAATGTATATGTGCAGGCCTCAAGAGTTAATCCTATTTCTGTCATATAGGACTCTCCTCTAGATTTACCTAAATCCTTCTCTAAAGCATCTTCTATTAAGTCCATATGGTCTTTAATCCATAACTTAACACGTTTAATTGCATCTATTCTTAAACTTACATCTCTAGTCATTAATGTGTCATAATACGTTTTCTGATCATTAAAAATCTTTTCTAAATCCATAGCTATCACTTCCTTCTCTAGTATTCTATTACCTTTTACTTACTAATACAACAAACGAATATAATTCACATAATTCAAAAACATACTAAATATGATAAGTGAATTCAGTATGAATAAGATAAGAAATTTATGTGTAAATAAGTTGTCATATGATCAAATCAAGTACAAGGTCTTTTGTTTGTATTAATCGCTTTCAAAAATCAAAATAATTTCATTTTTGAAAGTGGCATCTTGTTCCTACAGTTTTAGAACAGTATAATAAGTGTAGTGGTTCAGTTTCAAAACTATAAAAAATTTAAACTTTTGAAAGTAGGTGAATATATGAAAACAATTGTGAGAAAAAACTATCTCAACAGGATCATTGAACTAAAGGATACACCGGATATCAAAATTATTACTGGTATTCGTCGTTCCGGGAAATCTAAACTAATGCAGGCATACATTGAATACCTAAAAACAAATTACGATAATATCAATATAATTTTTATTGATTTTATGGATTTGAAGTTTGAAGAAATCAAGGAATATCATGCACTACATTCTTATGTAGAACAACATTATGTAGCAGGTAAAATGAATTATCTCTTTGTAGATGAAGTTCAGATGTGCCCAAAGTTTGAGTTAGCTATTAATAGTCTCTATTCTAAAGGAAAGTATGATATCTATGTAACTGGTTCTAATGCTTTCTTGTTGAGTGCTGATCTAGCAACTCTCTTTACAGGACGATATATTGAAATACATGTATTTCCTTTCAGCTTTCAAGAATATTGTGAATATTATAGTGATGTGAGTGATAAGGATAAGCTTTTTGATGAATACTCTTTTAAGGGTGGTTTGGCAGGCTCTTATTTATATCCAAATGATAGGGATAGGGTTACTTATATTAAGGAAGTCTATGAAACTATTGTGACAAGAGATCTAGTTCAAAAGTATGCTTTACCTGATACGACTGTATTACAAAGATTAAGTGAATTCTTAATGGATAATATCAGTAATTTAACTTCTCCAAATAAGGTGAGTCAGCTTTTAAATGCGAATAATGTATCTACAACTCATGTGACAGTACGTAAATACATTAAATACTTATGTAACGCTTTTGTTTTCTATGATATTAAGAGATATGATATTCGTGGTAAGAAATATTTGGAAAGTTCTGAGAAGTTCTATTTGTGTGATACAGGTATTCGATATGCTATTTTAGGTAGTAGAAATATGGATTATGGCAGAGTGTATGAGAATATGATTTGTATTGAACTATTGCGTCGTGGTTATGATGTTTATGTTGGAAAACTTTACCAGAAAGAGATAGACTTTGTAGCTCAAAGAGGTAGTGAAAAAATCTATATTCAGGTAAGTGATAATATTTCAGCACAAGAAACTTTTGAGAGAGAATATTCTCCTTTACTACAAATTAGAGATGCATATCCTAAAATGATTATTGCAAGAACGAGACATCCAAAGTATAGCTATGAAGGCATTATGATTTATGATATTGCTGAATGGTTACTAGGAGCGTAAGTACTTTAATGGTTCACTTTCAAAACTTTAATAATATTCAACTTTTGAAAGTGAACCTCTCTGTGATAATGTGAGGACTTTCAACCCTATCATTGACAAGGTTGTAGAAATTTGTTAAAGTTTTAAAGTAAAAGCAATGAACAGAAGAGACTAAAGTGAAATGCATAGAGAACTTATGGCTGGTGTAAATAAGTGTGAAGCTTTAGAAAGATGGTCTGGGAGCTGTTATTTCGAATAGGGATAACCGTAACTCGCGTTAAGAGATTGAGTGACACGTAAGTGTAAAAAAGGTGGTACCGCGATAATTTCGTCCTTTATTAAGGACGTTTTTTTTATTTTTAGGAGGGAGCAGATAATATGAAAGATCCAAAAGATTTCTATTTAACAACCGCAATTACTTATACTTCAGGTAAACCTCATATTGGTAATACTTATGAAATCGTATTAAGTGATGCAATCTGCCGTGCTAAGAGACAGCAGGGCTATAATGTACGTTTTCAGACTGGTACAGATGAACACGGACAGAAAATCGAATTAAAGGCTAAAGAAGCTGGAATTGAACCAAAGGAATATGTAGATAAGGTTGCTGCAGAAGTAAAACGTATCTGGGATATGATGGATGTTACTTATGATAAGTTCATTCGTACTACTGATGAATATCATGTAAAACAGGTACAGAAGATTTTTAAGAAGTTACATGACAAAGGTGATATCTATCTAGGTCATTATGAAGGTAAATACTGTACTGCATGTGAATCATTCTTTACAGAATCTCAGTTAGTAGATGGAAAATGTCCTGACTGTGGTGGAGAAGTGCATGATGCAAAAGAAGAAGCATACTTCTTTAAATTATCTAAATATCAGGATCGTTTAATGCAGTATTATAATGATCATCCAGAATTCATTCAGCCAGAATCAAGAAAGAATGAAATGGTCAATAACTTCTTAAAACCAGGTTTACAGGATTTATGTGTATCAAGAACTTCATTTACTTGGTCTATTCCTGTAGACTTCGATCCAAAGCATGTTGTATATGTATGGATTGATGCATTAGTAAACTATATTACTGGATTAGGTTATGACTTAGATGGTAATAACGATGAATTATTTAATAGATATTGGCCTGCAGATGTACATGTTATTGGTAAGGACATCGTAAGATTCCATACTATTTATTGGCCAATCATCTTAATGGCATTAGATTTACCTTTACCAAAACAGGTATTTGGTCATCCTTGGTTATTAATGGGTGATTCTAAGATGTCTAAACATTTAGGTAACGTTATTTATGCGGATGACTTAGTAAATCTATTTGGTGTAGATGCTGTAAGATACTACTTATTGCATGAAATCCCATATGATAACGATGGTTCAATTACTTGGGACTTATTAGTAGAACGTATCAACAGTGATCTCGCTAATATCTTAGGTAACTTAGTAAACAGAACAATCGCTATGTGTAATAAATACTTTGATGGTGTTGTCACAAATACAAATGTATGTGAACCAGTGGATGATGAATTAAAATCAATCGCACTCGCAATGCCAGGAAAGACTATTAAGTTAGAAAATGAATTCAAACTTGCTAAAGCGTTGGATGAAATCTATGTATTATTAAGACGTACTAATAAGTATATTGATGATACTATGCCTTGGGCTCTTGCTAAGGATGAAACAAAGAAAGATCGTCTTGCAACAGTACTTTATAACTTAGTAGAAGCTATCAGATTCTCAGCTATCGCATTAGAACCATTCATTCCTGGTACTTCTAAGAAGATCTTAGATATGATTAATACAGATGAAAGAGATATGATGAAGCTAGATACTTTCGGTTCATATAAATCAGGAACTAAAGTCACTGATCATCCAGAAGTATTATTTGCTAGATTAGATCCTAAAGAAGTAGCTAAACAGGTAGAAAAGTTAACTCCTGCTAAGCCAGTTGTTCCAGAAAAGAAGGATGAAACACCTGAAATCACTATTGATGATTTCTCTAAGGTAGAATTAGTTGTTGGTGAAGTAAAGAAATGTGAAAAGCATCCTAAAGCAGATCGTCTTCTTGTATCACAGATTGATATTGGTGGAGAAGTAAGACAGATTGTTTCAGGTATCGCAGATAGCTATTCACCAGAAGATATGCCTGGTAAGAAGGTAATTGTAGTGAAGAATTTAAAACCAGCTAAACTAAGAGGTGTAGAATCTCAGGGTATGATTCTTGCAGGTGGAACTAAGAAATCTATTAAAGTATTAGAAACAGATTTACCAGCAGGTACAAAAATCAGCTAACATGAAAAGAGTGAACTATTTTGGTTCACTCTTTTAACATGTCTAATTGTGCAATATAGCTATCAATGATTTCAAATGCGTCTTCTTTACTTAACGATCTTTCTTCTAGTATATATTGATAATAGTCATTAAAAGCCATTACAAGACTTGCTTCATGCAGCTGTATTGTTTTGATAGTGCCACTGGCTGATACAATTTGGAAATAGAGTGTATTAATGTTCATGACTATAACTGAGAAAGACATATTATCATATTCAGGGATATCTACAAGTTTTATAGAGTAGGTATTTATAAAGTTCTTTAGTCTACGTAATATTTTGATTCTATCATTAATCGTTAGTGGTTGATAGAATGGTTGTAGGAAATCAATTGTATAACCAGTATCCACAAAATGTCTTAATCCTTGTAGAGTATGGAGTCCTGATAGATGATCTTTATTATGCTTCACAAACTGTTTTAAATACATTGACTGTTTCTTGAATGATTCCACAAAATCATTATCTTCTAAAAAAACTGGAAATGGATCGTCCTCTTGATAAACTGCACCAATAGGAGGTGCATAGAGAATATAATTGAAATCTTCTGTCATATCACTTTTTTCATCTTTTTTAGTGATTAAACACTTTGTTTCCTTTAAATATTGATTAAATAGTATTTCATACGCATCATATGTTTCTCCTTTTTCATAAAGAATACCACTTGAATGATCTGCTGTATAAATAAGAAGATATCTAGTAGTAAGAATCATATTAGGAAAGAAACAAAGATGGTTATTAATCGCATTGATCTCATTATAGTAATAATATGGTCTATAGTGATCATTATTAAAGATTAATGGCATGATATTTGTAAGAACAGTTAAGTTATAGAACTGGTTATCTTTCGTTAGTTCATTTGTATTATTTAAACAGAATAAATGCGTAATAGGTATATGAGAAGAGACTATTCTTAATAAATAGAGTGCATGAGTAGGCTGATCAAAGATCCTTATATGAGGTTTTTTTTCTTTGCTTTCTAAGAGAGATAGTTCATATAAGAGATATTCTACATCATATTTATTAGTATAGTGTCCTGTCTTTAAGATAGAATCTAAAGTATCAGGTGTTGTAAAGGAACGGTTATCAAGTAATGTGGCTTCTTTTAAGAAGGAATTTACATGTTGACGGCAATAATAACGGAACTCTCCTATTCTATCTATTTCATAGGCATTTAATAATTCTTTCTTTTCATCATTAGTAAGATAGAGATACTGACTGATCTGTTGGATAAAATCACGATTTGGTATTTTACGTTCTCCTCTAATAATCTTATAAAAAGTAGAACGGTCTATCTGGAAGTATTCTGCACACTTCTTGATATTGATTTTCTTAGTCTTGATATATTCAGATAATAATTGGTATACATACATAATACTACATCTCCATTTCAATCATTTCTATACATTTATCAATCAGCTTCATTTCATCTTCTTTACTATAAGCATTCTTCTTAACTACATTTTCAACAAAATCATTAAATGCTTCTACAAGTGTGACTTCTTTAATAGAGATATTTGCGAGTGTACCTGTTGAATCTGATGCAATCATATGAAACTCTTGATTACTTAACTGAAAGTATGTTGTAGATGATTCAGAAAGATAAGGCATATTTGCCATCACGACATGAGGATGCTTTATACAGAATTCTTTCCACTTTCTAAGTAATGTGAGTCTATCTTCTAAAGAAAGAGGATTAAAGAGTTCTGGTGGTATATCATGGAGATACCCTGTTTTAGCTGTATAGTATAAACCTTGCACTGTATAGATAACATGGAATTTATCAAAACATTGAGGATAGAAGATCTGATTCCAGTAATTCACATAGTTTTGATAGTCTTTAATAAATCCTTCTTTATCAGGAAAGAAATCTTTTAATGATTTACGGATAATATCCAGATCACTCTCTTCAAACACATAAGTAGGACATGGTGTTGTCATGAGTTCCTGTGTAATAACATGAGTATTTAAGAACGTTTGCGTGTCTGCAAGATAGTTTGTCCATGAATCACGTGTCATAAAACATTCTGCTTCTTTTAAATAAGCATCAAATTTTTCTTTATAGGCATTCACAATCTGTTGAAGTTTATAAAGTATTCCCTGACTATGATCATTTGTATAGGTAAACACATAACGTGTTGTAATCATTACATTAGGGTAGAATATATCATGTTCATTCATAATAGAAACATTACTGTAGTAGTAATAAGGATGATAATTCTTATTACGTAAGATGACAGGTAATAAATTAGTTAAACACTTTAAGTTATAGAACTCATTATTTTTTGTCTGTTTCTGTGAATTATCTAGATAAAATAAATGAGTCATAGGCATATCTGATGAAAGATGATTAAAAGAATCGAATATAATAGACATCTCATAAGGCTGTTCCATGATTCTTACATGAGGTTTTTCTTCTCTTAGTTCATAAGAATATAAAGTATAGAGTATATGTTCTACATTGATTCTTCCTGTATAGACATCATCTACAAGAGTCTGATCATCTTGTACCTGTTCTGTAATGTGATAATGATGATCCAATACATGATCTGCTTCCTTAAAGAAATCCTGGATATGTTTACGACGATAGAATATAAAAGCACCTATTGTATCAATTTCATAAGCTTCTAATATCTGTTTTGTTTCTTCCTGACTTAAACATAGATATTGTGCCATTTTATTGACTAATGCTTCACTTGTTGCAGGTCTTTGACCTTTAATGATCTTATGTAGTGTAGAACGATCTATTTCTAAGTATTGTGCAAATTGTGTCATATTCGTTTTCTTCTTATTAATATAAAACGATAATAGTTCTGATAGAGACATAATATACTCCTCCT
>NZ_DBPF01000120.1:3168-3413 GCF_002299355.1 Catenibacterium sp. UBA627 | reverse complement strand
ATTACTTAATTAATTAGTATATACTGTATATAGGAGATGATAATGTGCAAACATTTTCACAACAATTGCATACGCTCTCTATTGGTGCTAGACTTAATATAGTTGGATAGTCAACTAAAGAGGTGAGAGAGATGGATAAGAAAGAGAACTTCATGAGTGATAATGCATTACTATATCGTGCGGCTATTAAATATTATGATAATAGATTAAAGAAATATGATATAGGTTATGGACAGGTTGTGAAT
>NZ_DBPF01000120.1:0-3039 GCF_002299355.1 Catenibacterium sp. UBA627 | reverse complement strand
CTTAAAACAACACCTAAAGCGAAAGATGTGATTGCTGAAATGTATCTTGCGAGAAAAGACTGGTGGTCACATCTAACATCTGATTTGACTTTAGAAGAAGTAGATCAATTAGAAAAAACAATGCATCTTTTAGTTAAGAAAGCAATAGAAGAACCAACATACCAGAATCATTTTCGTATCTTTGGCTTTCAAAAGCTCACTCTTCTAGATTATCCAGGAAAGATGGCATGTACTCTATTTACTGGAGGATGTAATTTTAAATGTCCTTTCTGTCATAATTCTGATTTAGTTTTCTTACCAGAAAATATGGTAGAGATTGAACAGGAAGATGTCCTTGAATTCTTAGAAAAGAGAAAGAATGTATTAGAGGGTGTATGTATTACAGGTGGAGAACCTTTATTACAGACTGGTATTGTGGATTTCTTAAGAGTAATCAAGGATATGGGGTACTCTATTAAATTAGATACAAATGGTTCTTTTCCTAATAAGTTAAAAGAATTGGTAGAAGAAGGTCTTGTAGACTATGTAGCAGTAGATATCAAGAATGCCCCTAAGAAATACAATAAGACAATTGGTTTAGAAGGTTATCGTCTTGATTCTATTAAGACAACAGTCCAGTATTTATTAGAAAATCATGTGGATTATGAATTCAGAACGACAATTATTAAAGAATTTCATACAGAAAATGATATGAGATTAGTTGGAGAATGGATCAAAGGTGCTAAGCGTTATTATCTTCAAAACTTTGAAGATAATGAGAATGTGATTCAAAAAGGTTTACATGCATGCTCATTAGAAACACTCCAGAGTTATAAGAAGATTTTAGAAGAATATGTTGATGAATGTGAAATCAGAGGGATAGAAGAAAGGATATGATAATATGTACCAGGTCATTAAAAGAGATGGTAAGATTACAGAGTTTGATTTAAAGAAGATAACCCGTGCTATTGAAAAAGCATTTATTTCATTAAAGAAAGAATATCATCCAAGTGTGATTGATATGCTTGCATTAAAGGTCACAAGTGATTTTGAAAAGAAAATTAAGGATCATAAGATTGCAGTAGAAGATATCCAGGATAGTGTAGAGGATATCTTATCACAGGCAGGTTATAGTGATGTGGCGAAGTCTTATATTCTTTATCGTAAACAGAGAGAGAAAGTAAGAAATATGAAGTCCACGATTCTTGATTATAAGGATCTAGTGAATAGTTATGTGAATGCGACTGACTGGAGAGTGAAAGAGAATTCTACTGTCACTTATTCTGTTGGTGGGTTGATTCTAAGTAACAGTGGTGCGATTACTGCAAATTATTGGTTATCTGAAATATATGATCAGGAGATTGCGGATGCACATAGAGATGGTGATTTCCATATTCATGATTTAAGTATGTTGACAGGTTATTGTGCAGGATGGTCTTTAAAACAATTGATTCAGGAAGGTTTAGGAGGTATTCCAGGTAAGATTACATCTAAACCAGCTAAACATCTTGCGTCATTATGTAACCAGATGGTGAACTTCTTAGGTATTATGCAGAATGAATGGGCAGGTGCTCAGGCTTTCTCTTCTTTTGATACTTACTTAGCACCATTTGTAAAGGTAGATAATCTTCCTTATGATCAAGTCAAGAAATGTATTGAATCATTTATTTATGGTGTCAATACACCTTCACGCTGGGGAACACAGGCTCCTTTTTCTAATATTACTTTAGATTGGACAGTACCAAATGATTTAGCTGAATTGAATGCGATAGTTGGTGGAAAAGAAATGGACTTCCGTTATAAGGATTGTCAGAAAGAAATGGACATGATCAATAAAGCCTTTATTGAAGTGATGATTGAAGGTGATGCGAATGGTCGTGGATTCCAGTACCCTATTCCTACTTACTCTATCACAAAGGATTTTGATTGGTCTGAAACAGAAAATAATAAACTATTATTTGAAATGACTGCAAAGTTTGGTACACCATATTTCTCTAACTATATTAATTCAGATATGGAACCAAGTGATGTCAGATCAATGTGTTGTCGATTAAGACTTGACTTAAGAGAATTAAGAAGAAAGAGTGGAGGCTTCTTTGGTTCAGGTGAATCAACAGGATCAGTGGGTGTCGTTACTATTAACCTTCCACGTATTGCTTATTTATCGCATAATGAACAGGAATTCTATGAAAGACTGGATCACTTAATGGATCTTGCTGCAAGATCATTAAAGGTAAAAAGAGATGTTATTAGTAAGTTATTAGAAGAAGGTCTCTATCCTTATACAAAACGTTATTTAGGTTCATTTAAGAATCATTTCTCTACTATTGGTTTAGTAGGTATGAATGAAGCCACACTCAATGCGAACTGGCTTAAAGAAGACTTAACACATACAGATGCACAGGAATTTGCGAAGGATGTATTAAACCATATGCGTGAAAGATTAGTGATCTATCAGGAAGAATATGGTGACTTATATAACCTAGAAGCAACACCTGCAGAATCTACATCTTATCGTCTTGCGAAACATGATAAGAAGAAATATCCAGATATCATTACTGCCACTAAAGAGGGTAATACACCTTACTATACAAACTCATCTCATTTACCAGTAGGTTATACAGATGACTTATTTACTGCCTTAGATATTCAGGATGAATTACAGACTCTTTATACATCAGGTACTGTATTCCATGCCTTCTTAGGTGAAAAACTACCAGACTGGAAAGGTGCTGCAACACTCGTAAGAAAGATTGCGGAAAACTACAAACTTCCTTATTATACAATTTCACCTACATACTCTATTTGTGAAGATCATGGTTATCTTGTAGGTGAACAGCCTATATGTCCTGTATGTGGTAAACCAACAGAAGTATGGAGCCGTATTACAGGTTACTATAGACCAGTTAAGAACTGGAATGAAGGTAAAGCACAGGAATTCAAGGAACGTAAAACATATGATATGGGTCACTCAGTACTAAGTGGCAGACATATGAAGAAAATCAAAGAAGAACAGGTACAACCTGTTATACAGAATGAAAAGCTTTATTTATTCACAAC
>NZ_DBPF01000150.1:2540-6472 GCF_002299355.1 Catenibacterium sp. UBA627 | reverse complement strand
AAGGCGCTCTTGTGATTAAAGAAGTTTTCAAATGCGGTCTGTCCGTTATTTACTGCCTGTGTTACCGATTTTGAATAAGCTTCCTTGATTCAGGAATATTCTGGATGGCTCGAAAGATACTCATTGTTGAGCCATACGCTAAACTGGAAGCTGCTCATAAACTTTTTGCCACTTTCATAAAGTTCCTTCTCTATCTCAACGTTATAATATCTTAACAGATACGCCTAAAAGTTCAGCAAAATCCTTTAATTTGTAATTTATGATATTTGATATGTTCATTTTAACGCTCCCTCTATGAGCATATTTAAACACATTCAAACACAAAATGGTCGATATATTCAGTTACTTATAGTTCCCTCCTTCATCACATTATAATATGGGATTTTTTTATTTTGTCAACATCTTAGTGAGAATAAGAAGCGAAACGCTTCCTATTCTTCTAAGATATCTTCTACATTCATAACTAGTTTTGCACCCTGCTGAATCAGGGCATTACAGCCTTTTGAGTCATACACACGCCCTGGAACTGCAAGTACATCCTTGCCCTGTTCCAAGGCAAAACCAACTGTAATCATCGTGCCGCTTTTAAGATCAGCCTCTGTAACAAGAAGTTTCTTAGAGAGTCCTGCAATAATACGATTTCGTTTAGGAAAATGATCTTTACGAGGTGGCGTACTTCCAGGGTATTCACTTAAAACAAGTTCATTCTTCAATACATAATACAGATCTTCATTCATCGGTGGATAAGGATAATCGATTCCACTACCAAGCACTGCGACAGTATGTCCCTTTGATCGAATAGCTGTGCGGTGGCTGACGCCATCAATTCCCTTAGCCATTCCCGATACAATCACAATATCATTCTTCACAAGTTCTTTTACAAGTACACGTGTCGCCTGAACACCATACTCGCTGCAGTCTCTTTTACCAATAACCGCAATACAGTCTTTATCTAGTAAAGATAATGATCCATAATAATAGAGTACAAATGGTGGACAGTTGATATATTTAAGCTGTTGTGGATAATCATCACTAATAATAGTCGTATAAGAACTCTTAATAGTTTTAAAGAGTTCTTCTTTTAAAGATTCATCCACACGTTCCTTACGTTCTAAGGCCTTATAAATCAAATCAAACTGTCCCTTATACTTCAATGAAAAATAAAGTAGAATATCTTCCATATCAATCACCTCCTACTATATCTATTCTTAATAGAAGGCTTATTTTCTCAAAAAAGAGAAAGATCTTTAATCTTTCTCTTCAAAATCAAAGGATAATTGTTCATTCAGTACTTTCTGTACTGGCGCAAAAGAACGACGATGAATTGGAGTGACACCATACTTTTCTAATGCTTCTTTATGGGCTTTAGTAACATAACCCTTATGTTTTTCAAATCCATATTCTGGATATTGCTTTCCATATTCCTTCATCATGCGGTCTCGAGTGACCTTTGCAAGGATACTTGCTGCCCCAATAGAAATACTTTTCGCATCTCCTTTAATAATAGAAAGATGTGGAATATCTCTCAAGGGCATTGCATCACTTAATGTAAAATCAGGCTTTAATGAAGCAATAATACGTTTCATACCTGTACGAGATGCTTCATAGACATTAAGTGTATCTACTTCTTCTACTGATAAAACCTCTATTTGATAAGCAAGCGCATTTTCTATAATTAAATCATAGAGTGCTTCTCTTTTCTTTTCTGTGAGCTTCTTAGAGTCGTTAATACGTTCATCATAGAAATCTTCTGGAAAGATGACACCACCTACAACAAGTGGCCCAGCCATCGGTCCTCTTCCTGCTTCATCTACGCCCAGTATTCTAGAGTAGCCTGCAACTCTAGCTTCGTTTTCATATTTTAAACGTTCCTGTTTATTCATCGCTAAGCTCCCATGTGATTTTTCCAAGAGAACCGTTCTTTAAATCATTAAAGAATGTTTCCTGTACACGGTCATAATCTGTTTCGCCTCTTAATTTCTTAATATGACGATAATCTGAGATATGATCATATACTGGAATTACCCAATCTGAATCTAAATCAATAGTCAAATTATAACGTTGTTTCAACATGTCTGGATAATGTTTTGCCAGATAACCTATTGCATGAATAAATAAATCATCAAGTGGAAGGATTTCCATCTTAATAGAGCCACATAATGCGACGTTCATTGCTTTATTGATATCTGTGAATTTAGGTTCTAGTACACCTGGTGTATCGAAAAGTTCAAAATCCTTATCAACACGGATAATCTGCTGAGCCTTTGTAACACCCGGCTTATTTCCTACTGCAGCGGCTTTTCTTTTCGCAATCTTATTGATAAAAGTAGATTTACCAACATTAGGAATACCAGCCACTAGAGCACGAATTGGCTTAGGTTTTAAACCTCTTGCGGCTTCTTTTTCACGCTTTTCTTTTAACTGATAGCGACACATGTTCACAATCTTCTTTTCTTCCTTGAAGTTCTTTAAATCAACTGCGATAGCGCTATGTCCTTGTCTTTTAAATTCTGCAATAAGAGCTTCTGTTGCCTTAGGATCAGCTAAATCCTTCTTTGTAAGAATATAAAGACGAGGTTTATTCTTGATCATATGATCAAGTTCTGGATTATGTGTTGAAAAAGGAGCACGTGCGTCAACAAGTTCAATCACAATATCTACTAACTTTACTTTACTTTCGATTTCTCTTTGGGCTTTAGCCATATGCCCTGGATACCACTGAATCTGCTTTGCCATAAGTTCCTCCTCAATCATTTCTCTTAATATGCTGGATTGGATAAATAATATATCCATTTTTTGCACGAATATCTTCTATATGAACTGGTCCAAAATATCTTGAATCATAGGACATAGGACGATTATCACCTAGAATAAAGTATTCATCGTGTCTTAATTTAATTCTAAAATCTTTTGTATAATGTGTTAAATCATATTTAATCTTTTCTTTTTTCATGAAAGGAATCTTAAGAAAAGGTTCTTCTACTAATTGACCATTAATATATAAATGATCATTCTTGTAGCTGATTTCCTCTCCTGGAAGACCAATAACACGTTTAATGACATCTTCTTTTAATGAGCTGCTGCGAACATCAACGATATCAAAACGATGAATCTGTTTATAAGATGTCACTCCCGTCATTAAGATACAGTCACTATCATGAATAGTTGGCATCATGGATGTTCCTTTCACCTTGACCGGAAGTACGACAAATGTAAATAGACATAATATAAGTAGCGCTATTCCAGGTAAACACAGTTTTTTTATTTTATTCATAATATAGAAAAAAGAATGGGGTAAGCCCCCATTCTCTTATCGAATTTCTTTGATTCTAGCAGCTTTACCAGATAATCCACGTAAGTAATGTAATTTAGCTCTACGTACTTTACCAACCTTAGCTACTTCGATATGATCGATGATTGGAGAGTTTACTGGGAATACTCTTTCAACACCTACACCATAAGAAATCTTTCTAACAGTGAAAGTTTCACCAATACCATGACCCTTTTTAGCAATACAAACACCTTCGAACATCTGAAGACGAGTCTTATTACCTTCCTGGATCTTTACGAATACTTTTAAAGTGTCACCAGCTTTGAACTGAGGTACATCAGTCTTGATCTGGCTCTTAGTAATTTCATTTACTAACTGCATGTTCATGATAACATTTCCTCCTACACAAATTTAGTCTTGGAAGCTCATTCGTATATATAACCAGCGGAACTTCTGTGTCTTACGACTTGCCTATTATAGCACCGTCTTTTTTATAAATCAATTACTTTTTTAATTCTTTTAGAATTTCTAATTCTTCTTCTGTAAATGAGCGTTTTTCTAATAAATCAGGACGTTTGATCATAGTTTTACGTAATGATTCCTTTAAACGCCATTTACGAATATTTTCATGATGACCACTTAAGAGGACATCAGGAACCTT
>NZ_DBPF01000150.1:0-2453 GCF_002299355.1 Catenibacterium sp. UBA627 | reverse complement strand
TGAGTAATCACTCCATGAAGTAAACGAATCACACTATCCATGACTACCATCGCACCAAGTTCTCCACCTGTGAGTACATAATCACCAATAGAAAGTTCTACATCTACATAATCACGAATACGTTCATCAAAGCCTTCATAATGACCACAGATAATAACAATATGCTTCTGCTTCAAAGCCAATTCTTCCGCATAAGCCTGATGATGAGTCATACCCTGAGGACTCATTAAAATAACAAGTGAATCCTTTGTGACTACTGTCTTTAAACAATCTAATAATGGCTTACACATAAGCACCATACCCTGTCCGCCACCATAAGGTGTATCATCCACACTCTTATGACGATCTGTCGCAAATTCTCTAAAATCATGAATAGTCACTTCTACATGATCACTATCGATAGCTCTTTTAATAATAGATGTTGTCAAGAATCCTTCAAACATCTCTGGAAATAATGAAAGAACATCAATCTTCATCTAAGAAGCCTCCAATCAATGAGACATCAATACGCTTATGTTCAATATCCTTATTCTTTACAAAAGCATCAATATAAGGGATCATTACCTGTTTACCATTCACATCAACACCAATAATAGCCTGTGCCCCCTGATATACATCAGTGACCTTACCAATATAAGTGCCATTATTATAGACTTCACAATCTACAATATCAGAAATATAATGCATGCCTTCAGGTAATAAAGACGTATCTTTAGGAGCATAACAAATACATCCCTTATACTTTTCTACTTCATTAATATCTGTAAATCCTTTAAAGGCAATCATATCAAGACCCTTATGGATATAGTGCTTACTGATTTCAAAATCGAGATATTCTCTTGGTGTCTTAACAAGAATATGGCTGCCAGGGGCAAAGCGCTGTTCTCCAAAATCAGTTGAAGAAGCAATCTTTAAATCACCCTTGATTCCAAATGTATTAATGATTTTACCAATTTCTACAAGTTCCATTTGTACCTCCAAAAAAAAGGAAGTGTACACTTCCTTTATTCCTCACCATATGATTCAAATTTGATATCTAATCTTTTATGCATACCACGTGTACTTATAGACATAAGCTGTCTGATAGAATTAGCCATAACACCTTTTCTACCAATTAATTTAGAAATATCATCATGTGATGCATAAACATATAGAACAATCGCATTATCATCTAATGAAGGCATTTCTCTAACCTCTAACTTATCACGATTATTGACAAGTTCAAGACACATGTCCTGTAATGCCTTAACGTAATCCATAATTATTTAGCCTTCTTAGATTCAGCAAATTCTTTGATTACGCCTTCTTTAGAAAGGATGTTCTTAACTGTGTCAGAAGGCTGAGCACCGTTACCTAACCACTTTAAGATTTCTTCTTTCTTTAAAGAAACCTTAGCTGGGTTCTGTCTTGGATCATAAGTTCCTAACTGTTCAATGAAACGACCATCTCTTGGCATTCTTGAATCAGCTGCAACAATTCTATAAAATGGTGACTTCTTAGCACCCATTCTCTTTAATCTTAATTTAACTGCCATTGTATTTTCCTCCGATTAATTTAATTTGCCTTCTTATAATACCATATTCAAACTAGGTGTCAAGTATTTTCACTTGACACATTTATTTTTTTGAAAGTCATGATGACTTTAAAGAGATCACCATCTATTTCTATATCAAATGTACCACCCTGAGCAACAACAAAACTTTTCGCAATGGCAAGTCCTAGGCCACTACCTGTTTCATGGCGGGATTTATCTCCACGTACAAAACGCTCCTGGATTTCTTCGCTAGAGAAGTTCATTTCTACCTCACTCATATTCTTGAATATGATTGAAACATAGTCTTCTTCCTCATGAATATCAATATAAGCACGACTATGTGGCATGGCATACTTTCCAATATTAGTTAATAGGTTTTCAAAGACACGGTATGTCTTATCTCCATCTAAGTGTACGACAACATCCTCGACATTCTTAATAACCTGAATATCCTTAGATTCTAAGACTTCAATACATTCAGCTA
This sequence comes from Catenibacterium sp. UBA627, assembly GCF_002299355.1. Classification (NCBI taxonomy): domain Bacteria; kingdom Bacillati; phylum Bacillota; class Erysipelotrichia; order Erysipelotrichales; family Coprobacillaceae; genus Catenibacterium; species Catenibacterium sp. UBA627. The sequence goes on along the minus strand of NZ_DBPF01000150.1, from coordinate 435 downwards.
AGGATTGATCAACTAACGCTTGTAATCTTAAATCAATAGGATGTAGGTCAATATTACCGCTTGTTGCTTTAGAAACATCAAAAAGATCTTGAATAAGATTAGAGAGTCTATTTGTATATTTTTCTAATTGGTTTAAATATTCAGTTCTTGTTGTTTCATCAGCTTGTGTATTCTTAAGTAAAATAACATAATTCTTAATACATGTAAGAGGAGTTTTCAAATCATGCGAGACATTAGTAATAAGTTCCGTCTTCATATTCTGTGATTTTGTTTCTTCCTTCACAGCTGCTTCAAAACCAGTTTTCAGGTTATTTAAGCGATCACGCATACTATTGAAGATTCCTAGATCATCTTCTATTTCTGTATCAAAATGACCATGAGAAAGCTGTTCTGTAAAGTTAAGCATATTTTTATAATCATTCTTTACCTTCATTG
>NZ_DBPF01000008.1:4990-15404 GCF_002299355.1 Catenibacterium sp. UBA627 | reverse complement strand
AATCTCCCTGATGTTTATTTTATACTATTTTGATTCCACTATTCAATACTTTGATTCTATTAGTCTCAATTCTTTTAATTCCAGTTTCATTTTACAATTGAGATATACCAAAGTGAAACAATAAGATATTGTCAGCGGAGGTAGAATTTGCTACAATATTTTAACGGAGGCGTACAAGAACGATGAAAGATTTTATCAAGAAATTTGCACGTGAAATCAGTGTTTTTGGATTAGTACTTGTTGTTTTCCTTGGCTTATTCATTTATCGTCAGGCAACATATGCAACTTATACAACTTTATCAAGCACAAAGTTTGAACAGAAGATTGAAAATAAAGATAGCTTTATTCTTGTTGCAGGTGATAGTTCTGATAATACAATGAAATCTTTCCAGGAAGTTATGACAACTTACCAGACAAAGAATAGAAAAAATAAGCTTTATTATGTTGATACAAAAGGAAAGTCTAGTGATTACCTAACTAAGAAATTGAATGTCAATGTCTCTACACCTTGCACATTCATTATTAAAAATGGTAAAGTGACTGCTAAGTATCCAGGTGCTCTACAGTACTATTATTTCAAAGATTTTATTAATGCAAATCTATAAAAAAGAGATTGCCGATGCGGCAATCTTTTTTAGTCTTTAAATTCAATTTCATCAAGTGGTAAATCATTCTTTAACTTATGGTTACAGTTTGGACATCTCTTTTCTACACCTGTCACAAAACTTCTAGACTTTGTAAAGACATCTACATGTCCACATGAATCACAGCGACATCTTTTCATTAGTTTAAAGTTATAAGCCATAAGTAAAATATATAGCACAACTGTTCCAATAGTACCAGGTAATCCTAGTGACATAAAGAAGCTGACTAATATACCAATAATAAGTAAGAAGTTAGAACCGATTTCTATTCTTCGAATTGTTTTTGCATATTGATTTCTACTTTTCATATATTCTCTCCACTCTTGGTGAAATGAGACAAATGATTTCATAAGGGATTGTATTAATTTCCTTAGCCATCTTTGCGAGTGAGATATGTTCTCCAAAGATTTCTACATCATCACCAGGTTTTACGTTCTCATCTACCTTCACCATACACTGATCCATGCATACTCTTCCTACAACAGGATAGTAGTGACCATTAATATAAACTTCTCTACCCTGATTTGCGCGTGTAAATCCATCTGCATAACCAATTGGTAAAGTCGCAACATATTGATCTTCATCTGCTGTATAAGTCATACCATAACCAATCTTTTCACCTTTAGGTACAACTTTAACCATTGCAACTTTAGTATAAAGACTCATCGCCTGTTTTAAATCTTTATTTTCTTCACCACGTGGATCTACACCATACATTGCAATACCAATACGTGTTAGGTTACCAAAATCAGAATGATGGAACATCATAGCCGCAGAGTTATCACAATGAACATACTTAAAACGATTATTACCTACAATAGACTTGAATAAAGCCAGCTGCTTTTCATACTCATCATCCTGTGAAAAGTCATCTGCAGTCGCAAAATGAGTGAAGATGCCTTCTACATCAATCTTTGCAGGATCAATCATTTCCATAGCCTGTTCAAATTCTTTTTCTGTTTTAAAACCAATTCTATTCATTCCTGAATCGATACTTAAATGAACTTTAACAGGTGCATCATAATGATGCATTTCATTAATCTTACTTAAGTAATCAAATGAGAATAAAGCAAGACTGATATTCTTCTCAATCGCAATATCTAAGTCTTCTAGTGGTACTGCACCTAGTACTAGAATATCCTGCTTTACACCTAAATCTCTTAAGTCTACTGCTTCTTTTAAAGTTGCCACTGCAAACATCTGAATAATTGGTTCATCCTTTAATACAGAAGCGACTTCCTTATAACCATGTCCATAAGCATTTGCTTTAATGATAGCCACCATAGGCTTTTTAGTTTTTTTATATAATGTTTCTACATTTTCTTTAATATAATCTAAACGCACTTTAGCATACGTATCACGATAACGTGTCATTTTATATTCCTCTTTTCTTAAGTAAAAAGTATAAACTAGACATTTATACTTTTCAAGAACTGTTTGAAAAAGCAGCACTTATATGCTGCTTAAAAGTCTGTTAAATGGCCATCTTTTCTATCTACACGATAACGATAACGGCATAATTCCAACATTGGTAGATCTGAATTAGAATCAGAATAACCATAAGAATGATCATAATCTATTTCTAAATCATGTTCCTTCATATACTGATTAATTCTAGTTACCTTTGCTTTACCTTTACAGTTCTCACCAATAATACGAGATGTATAATGCCCATTCTTTATTTTTGTCTTAGTACCCATTAACTCGTCACATGGAAGAGTATTAAAGCGCATATAAGCTTCAGCACTTGCAGTGACTAGAAATACTAAACATCCTTCTTCCTGTCTCTTCTTCATCTCTTCAACCATATGAGGGTAATAAGTAGGGACGATATCCTTTTCATAACAGTCTTTGATTTCTTCTTCAGTGAGTAAATCTAAAGGGAAATGAATCCATGATTTCATTGATTCCATAGAACAGATATGTAATACATAACCAATTCCATAAGGAATAAGTGGAAGAAAGCGGAATACAGATAAAGGATACTTCTTTAAGGTATAATTCAATAGCTTATTAATAGAATCACCATGGGCTATTGTATAATCAAAATCAAAAAATGCACACTTCTGTTTCATTAAGCAATCTCCAATGCGACTTCCATCATTGCAGTAAATGTCTTTTCTCTTTCTTCAGCAGTAGTTTCTGGTTCATCATTTACTAAAGAATCAGAGATTGTAAGTAATGTTAAAGCATTCTTACCTAAATAAGCAGCTGTCGCAAATAATGCGTAAGATTCCATTTCTACTGCAAGAACACCCATTCTAGACCATTTTTCTACAGAAGTTGTATCTGCATGATAGAAAATATCAGATGCTAAAACATTCCCTACGTGATAGTTGATCTTCTTTTCTTTTGCAAGTGTTACAGCCTTTTCAAGTAATGAATAAGAAGAAATAGCTGAGAAAGTGCCTGGTAATTCATATTGATGTGCAAAGTGAGAGTCTGTACATGATCCCTGTGCAATAATGACATCTCTAATATGAACATCCTTCTGCATAGAACCTGCACTACCAATACGGATAATGTTTTCTACATCATATTGTGTAAATAATTCATAAGAATAGATACCGATAGAAGGCATACCCATTCCTGAACCCATAATAGAAATCTTTTTTCCTTTATAAGTTCCTGTATATCCAAACATGTTTCTTACAGCATTAAACTGTACGACATCTTCTAGATATGTTTCTGCCAGATATTTTGCACGTAATGGGTCTCCTGGCATTAAGACTGTTTTTGCGATATCACCTTTTTTTGCTTCATTGTGTGGTGTTGCCATAATTTTATCTCCTTTTATAATAATTTTTTAGATCTGGTTTCTTACCTGATATGATTGCATCCTTGAGTACTTTATAATCTTTACTTGAATAGCCTGCTTTCGCAAATGACTCTGTCATTATGACAGGTGCCTGGTTATCACTCAAACCCACATATAATGCGATATCTTTCTTGTAGGCTTTGATATGGGTATCAATATCAATCATATGCAGCTGGATATTATCATCATCCTTGAAATCATCTATTAATATTCTACATTTTCCACAAGACTTAAGTCCATAGACTTTTACAGAATATACATTCTTTTTACATGATGTACTACTTAACAGTAAACCTGCGATCACTAAAATCTTGAGTAGGTTTCTTTCCATTAGCGACACGTTCAATATCTTTTGCCAATATCTCTTCATCATCTGTTTCATATCCTAATAATGCGAAATATCCTTTTACATAGATAAATGGACCTAAGCCATAAAATTCCTCATCAAAATCCTTTAATGAATTCACTGCCTGGTCATAATGGACTGTTGTCTTCGTATCATCCATATCATACATCTTGATAGAAATATTCTTATAACGTTTCTTTAAATAAGGAATCGCATTCTTCTTAAATGCGATACATTCAGCACATGTCTTGACTGAATAGAATTCAATTGTGACAGGATGAGGTAATTCAACCTTTTTTTGTGTGCATCCAGTCATCAACAATAAACTTAATAAAAATAAAATCCATTTCTTCAATCGCATCACTCCTCTAATACATCAGCACATTCTTTTAAATATTCCATAATAGGTAACTGCTGTGGACAAACACCCTCACATTGACCACATCCTATACAAACAGATGCTTTCGCACTCTTTTCTATAATGCCTTCATAACGATTCTTTGCTTTATCCTTCATACCATAAATCTTATACCAGTTCATTGCCTTGAAGATATCAGGAATTTCAATACCCATAGGGCATCCTGGTGTACAATAACGACATGCTGTACAAGGAATAGATTCAATCGCATCCAATACCTTTTGTGCTTCTTTAATTGTATTCTGTTCCGCTTCACTTAAAGGCTTAAATTCCTTCATATAAGAAATATTGTCTAATACCTGTTCCATTGTACTCATACCACTTAATACTGTAATGATACCATCAAGTGATGCCACATAACGTACAGCCCATGATGCAATGGACATATCAGGATTCGCATTATACAGAATATCTCTTACTGAATCGGGAGGAGTAGCCAATGTACCACCCTTAATAGGTTCCATAACGACAATAGACTTCTGATGCTTTCTCGCAATTTCATAATTAGCACGAGATGTAATAGCAGGATTTTCCCAGTCTGCATAGTTTAATTGTAATTGTACAAATTCCACATCAGGATGTTTAGTGAGTAATTCATCCAATAATTGTGGTGTCCCATGAAAAGAGAAACCATAATGCTTAATCAGCCCTTTTTCTTTTGCATCCTTCACAAAGTCCCATATATGATATTGATCATATAAAGCGACATTGGCATCAGATAATGCATGTAACAAGTAATAATCAAAATAACCTGCCCCTGTTCTCTCTAAACTTACCTTTAATTGTGCCTGGCAGCTTGCTTCATCATGACACATCATCTTTGCATTGATCTTAGAAGCCAAAGTATAGGAATCACGAGGATAACGTTCTACAAGTGCAATTCTAGTTGCTTCCTCTGAACCTTCATAGACATATGCTGTATCAAAATAAGTAAGTCCAGCATCCATAAAGGCATCCACCATTTTCTTTGTTTCTTCAATGTCAATTTGTCCATTAGTGCGTGGTAAACGCATCATACCAAAACCAAGCTTTGGCGTATGTTCTCCAAAATAAGTCATATTCTCAACTCCTTTATTCTATTCTAACACAAAAAGCTTCCCAACTAGGAAGCTCTTTTCGTAAATATAAATGCAACACCTGGATCTTTATTTTCAGCATGAATATCATAGCCATACATATCCGCAATTTTTGCGACAATAGAAAGACCTAAACCAAACTGTCCTTTCACCCCTTTAACATAAGGGTTGAAAAGATCCTCTTTCTTATCTTCATCAATAGGATCCCCATCATTATAAATAATGAGTGTATCTTTCTTTAATGTAATCATAATCACAGACTTCATATAACGTGACGCATTATCAATAATATTCTCTATCGCAACACGCCAATGCTCTTCATTACCGATGAAGGCTACATCATCTAGATCTGTTTCTATATGTATATGCTGCATTGCTTCCATCTGCATGACAATATGTTCAATTAAATCTTTAATTGGGAAAGGCTTTAATTCACTTTCTTCTGCACTTAAGTAATCGAGTCTATTTAAATAGAGTAATGATTTGACTTTATGTTCTAATCGGTCCGCATTTTCTAAAATAACATCCATAGAACTTTCTTTATCCCCATATGGGTAGATATCATCCTTAACACTTTGCCCATATGTTTTAATAAGTGCAATAGGTGTTTTTAAGTCATGAGAAATGTTATGAATCATTTCTTCTTTGACCTTTTCCTGCTTCATGAGTTCATCTTTCATTGTCACAATCGCATTACCAACAACCCCTATTTCATCCTGTCTATCCATGACAAGAGTGCTATCCTCACGATTCGCAATAGAGTCTACATAGGTTTTGATTTTCTTTAAAGGACGAATCAAAGAGATAACCCATAAAACAAGAACTAACGCAAAGATTGTGAGTACAGCATAAAGTATATAAATAATACGATTACGAATATCCCTAATCAGCTTATCTGAATAAGAGTTAGACATAATAGAAATCAAATACTCATCATCAACCTTCATTATACGATAATAATAGGTTTCTCTTGCATAAGTCCCCTTGTTTTCTATCGTATAGTGTCTTCTACTATTGACTATTTTCTCTAAATCACGTCCAAATAAGTAATTATAAAGTAATGTCAATGTAGTGGCATCCCCATAAAGATTACTAAATGTGAAAGCATTTTCTACTGGATCATAGACAATTGTATAAATAGGCTTCTCTTTATTATTAGAAGGCATGAAATCATATTCTACAGTATTTCTTTGTGATGTTTCTAGTTTTTCGTACATCTGGTCATCAATAATATCATGAACATTAGAATCCACAACCGGCATGACAACAGTCACAAGCATAATAGCTAAACCTAGAATTACCACAAGAAGCTGCTTCAATAAAGAAAGAGATTTAAACATTAGTCTAGTCTATAGCCAAAACCATAAATTGTCTTGATATTGATATTTGGCATCTTCTTTCTTAAACGTCTTAATGTATCATCTACGACACGATCACTACCAAAATAGTTTTCATCCCAGACACGTGTTAAGACCTGTTCACGAGAAATCGCAATACCTTTATTCTTCATAAAATAGAGAAGCAGTTCATATTCTTTGGTTGTTAAATCAATTTCATGGCCATTCTCTAATACTTTACGCTTTGATTCATCAATCATATAACCATCGATATCAATCATTTCAGTATCCTTATAAACACGCTTTAAGACATTATGAATACGAAGAATCACTTCCTTCATATTAAATGGTTTTGTAATGTATTCATCACAGCCCTTTTCTAAACCTATAATACGATCAAATTCCTGATCTCTTGCAGACATGAAGACAATAGGCATATCAGGACGTGCTGACTTAATAGCAGTTAATAAGTCAAAACCACTATTCTTATCAAGCATAATATCAACGAGCCATAAATGAACATCGTCATCACAATGCATTAAAGCTTCATCATATGTATAGAAAGAAGTACATTCATATCCTTCTTTTTCTAAATAAGTTCTTACTAGATCATTCAATTGTTTTTCATCATCAATGATGTTGATTTTGTATTTCAAGAGACTCACCTCCCATATTTACCATTATAGTGAAAATATTGCCAGCAAAGTGGCAATATTTTGTTAGATTATGTGATTATTTAACGGCATAGCCTTTTTCTTTAATAAGATTTACTACCTTAAGCACATTTTCATGACAGATTTCATCTGTCTGTGCTTCAACCATGACACGAATTAATGGTTCTGTACCAGATTCTCTTACTAGAATACGACCGTCATCACCTAATGCTTCTGTCACTTCTTCAATAGCTTTCTTGATATCTTCATCATTTAATACTTCAGCTTTATCTTTTACACGTACATTGATTAATAGCTGTGGATAAATAGTGACTGGTTCTGTTAACTGAGCTAAAGTCTTCTTATTTTCAATACATGTTTCTAGAATCTTTAATGATGTTAAGATACCATCACCTGTAGTCGCATGCTTAGAGAAAATAATATGACCAGACTGTTCTCCGCCAATAACGTTGCCATTAGTCACCATGTTTTCATAAACATATTTATCACCAACAGCAGTCTTTGCATAACCAATACCAACCTTATCTAAAGCCTTATAAAGACCAATATTACTCATAATTGTAGTAACAATTGTATTGTTGGCAAGTTCATTGTTTTTCTTTAATTCCTGACCACATACATAAAGAATTAAGTCACCATCAACAACTCTACCAAATTCATCTACGGCTAAACATCTGTCTGCATCACCATCAAATGCAAAACCGATATCCAAACCATTTTCACGGACAAAGTTCTGTAATGAACCCATATGTGTAGAACCACAGTCAGTATTGATATTCACTCCATCAGGATGATCATTGATAACATATGTTTCTGCGCCTAATGCATCAAATACTGCCTTTGCGATATTAGAAGATGCACCATTAGCACAATCTAAACCAACACGTACATTTCTAAATGCTCTCTTAGGAATGCTCATTAAGTAACCAATATATCTATTTCTACCCATAGAGTAATCAAAAGCACGACCGATACCATCCTTAGTTGCGTATGGAAGTTCTTCAGTTAAACCATCAATATACATTTCAATCTGCTTTTCAACATCTGCATCAAACTTCTGACCTTTATCATTAATAAGCTTAATACCATTATCATAATAAGGGTTATGTGATGCAGAAATCATGATACCACAATCAAATCCATCTGTTCTTACAATATAAGATACTGAAGGTGTTGTAGTTACATGAAGAAGATATGCATCCGCACCGCTGGCAGTTAAACCAGCTACAAGTGCATATTCAAACATATAACTTGAACGTCTTGTATCCTTACCAATAACGATTCTTGCTTTATGATGACGATTATAATACCAGCCTAAATAACGACCTACTTTAAAAGCATGTTCTACTGTTAATGTCTTATTTGCTTCTCCTCTAAAACCATCTGTTCCAAAATATTTACCCATTTTTACTTATCCTCTCTATTTTTTCTCAATAAACATAGTCACATCAATAGTATTCTGTGATATCTTATTGATTTTGTCATTTCCCTGTAATGCGATACCAGATAAAGTTGTTGATCCTGATAAATTAGAAATATCGACCTGACATGTAATATAGTTAATATCACTAATATCAGTACGTTTACCATAGATCGTTACAGTAGAGCTAGATAACTTATAATTTGTCATCTGATAGCCTTCCTGCAACTGTCCAACAAATTCTGGTTTAACTGGCACTTCTTTAGAATAGGAATCAACATGACAACTGACATTCACCTTTTCTGGTGCAATTGTACATTGTACTTCATTCCCATCTGCATCAAAAGCTTTAATTTCACATGCCTGCTGGAATGCCTTTGTCTTATCCTCCACATCAATAAGTGCCTGGACCTTATCAATCTTATCAAGATTATTCTGTGTCGCTGTTATTGTAACACGTTTTGTAGATATTGAATCAACTGAAACACTATATTTTTCATTTAATTTATCTTGATTAATAAACTTATATCCTAAATCGAACTTTGCATCCACCTTAGGCAGAATCTTAATTGTCACTGTTTCAGGAATAAGCATCACAGTCAAATCACTATCAAAATTTCTTGTCTTTAATGTAACATGATGTGTTCCTTCATTATATTCAGATAAATCACAATAAACCTCATAATTACTTGTTAACTTAGTTGTATAGATATCCATAGAAGGACCAATCAAACCTATTTCTACAGTTGGAGGTACTCCCGATACATCATAGCGATCCTTTAATCCTTCTACCTGTACTGGCACCTTCTTAAGCGTTGCCCCAGCCGTTGTAGAATTCATTACATCCCCACCAGAGAATGAAACAAATAAGAATAAAGCAAGCACAAATGAAAGAATACGCACAGAATGCTTATTCTCAAGAAGCTTATCTAACAGCTTATTAAAGTAGTTATAGCCTGTAGAGACCTTTTCCACTGTTTTTGTATAAGTCTGTTCTCTTTCTCCTTTTTTCGCTTCTGTCTTCTCTTTTTCAGATTTTTCTTCCTTTACAAACTGCAAGAAGAAATCCGTTGTAGAATCCGTCTGTTTCTTTTTCTTAGGATCATTCATGGGATTCACCACCTTCACCATACCAGTTCAATTCAGCAATTAATTTAGAACGAAGTTCATTCAAGTTAATTCTTGTCAATTCTCCATTCGCTGCAAAACTGACATTTCCTGTTTCTTCAGATACAACCACTGTCAAAGAATCTGTGATTTCGCTAATACCAATTGCCGCTCTATGTCTTGCTCCATATTGTGAAGGAATTTCCTTATTTGTTGGAGGATAAAAACAGGCAGAAGCAACAATCATATCATTCTTTATAATAGTTGCACCATCATGAAGAGGTGTTCCTTCATAGAAGATAGTTGTTAAAAGTTCTGCTTTAATAGATGCAGATACCTTCACACCAGTATTAATAAAATCCTGTAAAGACTGACGACGTTCAAAAGTAATAAGTGCACCTGTCTTATCCTTAGACATTGTTGTAATAGATTCAACAAGTTCATCCATTGCACGTTCTCTTTCATCATCAGATAAGCGATGCTGTACTTCATTTTTAGTCTGTCCCATCTTCTCTAATAAGACACGTATTTCTGGCTGGAAGATAACAACAATAGCCAATACTCCCCATGTGAT